>NZ_JBSICA010000018.1:0-129653 GCF_058245595.1 Pseudomonas sp. UF-293
GGCTCGCTCCCACAAGATCAATGCGTTCCATTGTGGGAGCGAGCCTGCTCGCGAAGACGCCCGCTTAGCCTCCACTGAACCACCCGAGATCCCACCCGATGAAAATCCTCCGCAACACCCCACGCATCGCCCTGATCGGCGAATGCATGATCGAACTGCAGCAACGCGCCGATGGCAGTCTGCAGCAAAGCTTCGGTGGCGATACCCTCAACACAGCGGTGTATCTGTCCCGTGCGCTGGGCGATAAGGCGCACGTCGACTACGTCACCGCGCTGGGCGACGACAGTTTCAGCGATGCCATGTGCCAGATCTGGCGCAGCGAAGGCATCGGCCTTGATCTGGTGCAGCGTTTGCCCGGTCGGCTGCCCGGTTTGTATTGCATTCAGACCGATGCCAGCGGCGAGCGGCGTTTCCTGTACTGGCGCAACGAAGCGGCTGTACGCGATTGCTTCACCACGCCTGCGGCCGAGCCGATCCTCGCGGCCTTGCCGGATTACGACGTGCTGTATTTCAGCGGCATCACCCTCGCCGTGCTTGGCATGCAAGGCCGCGCCCGTTTGATCAAGACATTGAGCGAAGCCCGGCAGCGTGATGCGCGTATTGTCTTCGACAACAACTACCGCCCACGCCTGTGGGCGTCGGTGGAAGAGGCGCGGGCGGCATATCGCAGCGTCTTGCCATATGTGGATCTGGCGTTACTCACCGTGGATGACGAACAGGCGCTGTTCGGGTTTGCCGATTGCGCTGAGGTGTTTGCGTCGTATGCCCAGTTCGGCACACCGGAAGTCGTGCTCAAGCGTGGCGCCGAGGCGTGCCTGATCCGTTGCGGTGGTGAGGCGTTTGAAGTGCCGGCGCACAAGGTCGACAAGGTCGTCGACACCACGGCGGCGGGGGATTCGTTCAGCGCCGCGTATCTGGCCAGGCGCTTGCTCGGCGGCGGGCCGGCAGAGGCGGCGCAAGCGGGACATGAATTGGCCAGTCGGGTGATTCAGGTGCCCGGGGCGCTGATCCCCAAAGCCTGAAATGCACTCCCTGTAGGAGCTGCCGAAGGCTGCGATCTTTTGATTTGATCCGCAACGCCAAGGTCAAGAGATCGCAGGCCTCGTTGCACTCGTCAGCTCCTACACAGGAGCACCGATCAATCCCGATAAAACACCTGCACCAGGTGATAACCAAATTTGCTCTTGATCGGCCCATGCACGGTGCGCAGCGGTTTCTTGAAAATCACTGCATCAATCGCGCCGACCATCTGCCCCGGCCGCACTTCGCCCAGGTCGCCGCCGCGTTTGCCGGACGGGCAGGTGGAAAATTTCTTCGCCAGCACATCGAACGCTTCGCCCTTGGCGATGCGCTGTTTGAGTTGTTCGGCCTCTTCGGCAGTTTTCACCAGAATGTGGCGGGCTTGGGCTTTCATCGTGCGATACCTGATAACGGGGTGACGGCGGGGCGCGCGATTATGCCTCAAGTCACGGGGTCGGGGTGCTCAACTTGCGGATCTTGCTCGCCAGCACTTCAAGGACAAACGGCTTGGCGACCATGTCCATGCCTGCTTCGAGAAAGCCCTGGCGCTCGGCAGCAATTTGCGCGTAACCGGTCATGAACAGCACTTTCAGATCCGGACGATGCTGGCGAGCGATCTCCGCCAACTGGCGACCATTCATGCCCGGCAGCCCGACATCAGTGACCAGCAGATCGACGCGTTGTGCGGATTCGAGCAAGGGCAGGGCGGTCTGGGCGTTTTCCGCTTCGAAGGTTTTGTAGCCCAGTTCCTTGAGCAGATCGAGCACCAGCATACGCACCGCCGGATCATCCTCGACGACCAGCGCGGTTTCACCGGTCGATGATGAAGCGATCGGTTCGGCATTCTTCACCGACACCGCCTCGGCATCCAGTTCAAGCAAACGCGGTAAGTACAGACGTACGCAGGTGCCTTGCCCCGGCACACTGTCGAGGCTGACATGACCGCCGGACTGCTGGGCAAATCCGTAGATCATCGACAGCCCGAGTCCGGTGCCCTGGCCGATCGGCTTGGTGGTAAAAAACGGGTCGAACGCCTTGGCGCGAATTGACGGCGTCATGCCGGTGCCGTTATCGCTGACTGCGAGCATGACGTATTCCCCTGCCTTCACCGGTTCGAGAATGGTGATGTCACTGCTGTCGAGGTACACGTTCGCGGTCTGGATCAGCAACGCGCCGCCCTCCGGCATCGCATCGCGGGCGTTGATCACCAGGTTGAGCAGGGCATTTTCCAGCTGACTGACGTCGGTGCTGACTGGCCACACGTCGTCGGGCAGGCGCAATTGCAGATCGATGGCATCGCCCTTGGTGCGCCGGATCAGGTCTTCCAGCGAGTGCACCAGTTCATTGACGTTCAGTTGTTTGCGGTCCAGCGACTGGCGCCGCGAGAACGCCAGCAAGCGATGGGTCAGCGCCGCTGCGCGATTGGCCGATGACACCGCCGCCTCGGTGAACCGGCCAATCTCGTCGGCGCGACCGTTGGCGATATAGCGCTGCATCAAATCCAGACTGCCGATGATGCCCGTGAGCATGTTGTTGAAGTCGTGAGCGATACCGCCGGTGAGCTGGCCGACCGCTTCCATTTTCTGCGCGTGGCGCAGAGCATCTTCGGCGCGCTCGCGCTCGAACATCTCGTTCTGCAAGCGCTGGTTGGCCTGGGCCAGTTGTTCGGTGCGGGCACTGACCCGCTCTTCGAGGGTTTCATTGAGATTGCGCAGGGCTTCTTCGGTTTTTTTGCGCTCGGTCTCATCGATGACAAAAATGTAAAAACCGTTGACCGCACCGTCCGCGCCATGACGGGGCAGATAGTTCATCAAAGCGTGACGGGTGCTGCCGTCGCGGTGCGGCGTGTAGAAACTGAAGGAACAGGAGCGTCCGGCCAGCGCTTCAGCGATAAAAGGTGCGCGCAGGAAATACGCCTCTTCGCCGATGACTTCGCGAATTGTGCGGCCGTACAGCTCTTGCGGAGTCAGCCCGTACCAGTCGAGATAGGCCGCGTTGTTCAGGCGAAAACGTTCTTCGGCGTCGACGTAGCTGATCAGGATCGGCATGGCGTTGATGATCAACTGCAATTCGGTCTGGCTCTGACGCAGCGCCTGTTCAGTGTGTTTGCGCTCGGTCAGGTCCAGCGCCGCGCCGAGAAAGCGCGTCGGCCGACCATGGTGATCCTTGTAGCAGCGCCCGCGTGCGAATACCCAGCGCAGTGTGCCATCGGCCTGCAGCAGGCGATATTCCTCAGCGTACTCGGTGCCGTGGGTGATGCAGTGCTTGATGCCGCGCGCGACCATGGCGCGATCTTCGGGGTGCACCCCGTGCATATATTCGCTGATCGGCAACTGCCCGGCCCTGGTCGGATCGACGCCGTGCAATTCGGCGAAGTGCGCATCGGCGATGAAACGGTCTTCGCCAATGTCCCAATCCCAGGTGCCGACGGCGTCGGTGGCAGCGAGCGCCAGTTGCAGACGCTCCTCGGACTGGCGCTGGGCCTTGAGGCTTTCCTCGGAACGGCGCTGCAATTCCAGGGCGATGCGTCGGCGCTCGTTGGTTTCGATGGCGGTGATCAGAATCCCGGCGACCTGTGCGGTTTCGTCGCGAATCGGGCTGTAGGTCAGATCCAGCCAGAAATCGGTTTTTTTGCCGTCCCGCTGCACGCTGAAGCGCTGCTCGCTGAAGCTGCGCACCTGACCCTTCAGCACCGCCTGGTAAATCGGCTCGGCAAAATCCCGCACTTCCGGCCAGACCTCATGCGTCGGTTGCCCGAACGCTTCGGGATGCTTGCTCCCAGCGAGCAGGGCAAAGCCATTGTTGTAGATCTGCGTGAGTTGCGGGCCCCACAACAGCAGCATCGGCATCGGCGAATGAATGACGATATCCACCGCCGTGCGCAGGCTCTGCGGCCAGGTGCCGGCGGCGCCCAGCGGGCTGCGGCTCCAGTCGGTGCGGGCAATCAGGGCCTGAGCGTCATCGGTGGTGGGTACAGCGTTCATGTTTCAATCCTGAGCGTGGTTCGGTGAGACGGGGTCTATCATTGTTGCAGGAGCCGCGCCAAGCGTAGGCCAAATCTGCTCATCCAATGCTTCGCGGGTGCTTTCAGCCATGGAAATCGATGCACTGTTGACAATATTGTCGCAAAAAAACGGTTCTGATCTGTTCCTCTCTACCGGCGCAGCGCCGGGCGCGCGCATTGACGGTGTGCTCAGAGCGTTGAGCGATCAGCCATTCAAACCCGGCGAAACCGCAGCCATCGCCGCCTCCCTGATGGACGCCGAGCAGCGCCGGGAGTTCGACCGGGATCTGGAAATGAACCTGGCAATCTCCCGAACGGGCGTCGGACGCTTCCGGGTCAATATTTTCAAGCAGCGCAACGATGTGTCGATCGTCATCCGCAACGTCAAACTCGACATCCCCCGATTCGAAGACCTGAAGCTGCCGCCGGTGCTGCTGGAGACGGTGATGCTCAAACGTGGCCTTATTCTCTTCGTCGGCGCTACCAGTTCAGGCAAGTCGACCTCACTGGCCGCACTGATCGATCATCGCAACCGCCACAGTGCCGGGCACATCGTGACCATCGAAGACCCGATCGAATATATCCATCGGCACAAGCGCTCGATCATCAATCAGCGTGAGGTTGGCGTCGATACGCGCAGCTTTCATGCTGCACTGAAGAACACTCTGCGCCAGGCACCGGATGTGGTGTTGATTGGCGAAATACGCGATCGCGAAACCATGGAGCATGCCTTGTCATTCGCTGATACCGGCCATCTTGTGTTGTCCACGTTACATGCGACCAATGCCAATCAGGCGCTCGATCGAATTATCAATATATTTCCCGAGGAGAAGCGCGAACAGCTTTTGCAGACATTGGGCAACAACCTGAAAGCATTTGTCTCTCAGCGTTTGGTGCGCACCATTGACGGACAACGCAGGGCGGCTGTGGAGGTGTTATTAGGCACGCCAACGGTGGGAGATCTGGTTCGACGGAATGAACTGGGAGAACTTAAAAGCGTCATGGAAAAGTCGGAAGTTGCAGGCATGCAAACATTTGATTCCGCACTTTATAAACTGGTTGTAGAAGGTGTTGTTAGCGTGGACGAGGCAATTAAATACGCAGATTCTGTGAATAATTTAAGGCTGCGAATAAAGCTGCATTCGGACGATCGGGTTAATGATAGTTCGCCGGGCGATTGGGGGTTGGTTGATTGAGGGAGTTCTTGCTGGGTTGATAATTGTTTGGCTTAAAATTGTATTCTGAAATCTTGACTAATAACTAACTGGTTGATTGATGTTCTGTTCTGTCTAAAGTTCGAGGCGCCGATTGTGGCGTGACTGAATTTAAATAAGGATAGGGCGTGAAGATAAGAAGTGGTGTTGCTGGTGGTGCAGTTACGACTGTGCAGGACAATCAACTATGTATCAAAGCTGATGCGGTGGAGCGGAAGAGAATAACTTCAGTGCTTTACGCACTCTATAAGGTGCGACAAAGTGCGGTATCGCTCGATATGGACGCAATCACTCTGACCCTGCACGAAGACTCGTCTTTTTATTATGTGCACAGGACTTTCAGCGGGATGCTGGCGAATCTGATCAAGTCTTACCATCGTGATGCAGTTGCAATCGTCACCAGCGCCGGACTGGACGTTTGGATCGATAACGGCAGTGGCGCTGATAGCATTCGACAGCAAATCCATTCTGATCCGAGTGCACAAACCGTCCTGAAACTGATTATGCAGGGTGCGGAGCAAACGGGTGGAGCAGTCCGCTCGGTAGTGGATGACGCCAGTTATGCTCAGTGGCTGCGTTTTCATGGACTGCTCGTCCCAACTGATGTCGAGCAACTGGAACGTCTATTGACTTTTCTGCAATGGGAATTTCGAAGTAGCAACCGTATCGCCAATTACTGGGAGTACATAAACGGGCATGAGGGTGGCTCAGCCGCATTGACCGAGGCTCAATGTCGAGAGATTCGAACTTTGACCGGAAGGCTGGTTCCTGATGGAAAGAGCTTGCTGAGCATGTTGTATGAAAACGTCAAGCCTGTTTTACACGATGGTATTGATTGGGAAACTGCCGATGAGGTCTTGCAGGAACTCGTGCATCATGATTATTCCTACGATTTGGCGAAGAGGTATATTGACGCACTCGCGTGGTGGGGCGCTGGTGCCGGGGAGGCGTGTGACGCGAATGACTACGCGCAAGTTCTCTATACGGCCGTTCTTCTTCAGCTTGATCCAGGTATCGGCAGCGAAACACAGCGCAACCTGATCGCCGGCTATGATCTCTATCATCCTGCTGTTGCCGCTGATAAGAGCTTGGCCAGTATTCGGCAGAGCTTTGAGCAGCATCTTGTCAGCCAAAAAAGCGTGACCCGCGTATTGGTGCCTTTAGCTTCACACATGCTACTGTCGGCGCGGGCCCCGGCGCTGCTGATCAATAATGTGCCGAAGTGGCTCACGGCTGGATCAATCGGATGGGTAACCTTTACTCAGGCGGTCGGCATGATCGAGCTCAGCGTCAGAGGAGCGTCACGCTTTGTGGATTACGATGACGTGATGCTATTTGCCGACATGGGTTCGATCAGTCATGCATTGAGCCAGCTTCAGGGCCTGGCGGCAGTTGGTGTCATCATCGATTGGGCGTTGATAAACGAGGTAATCGTCCAGAGTGATCTGAGTGCTTGCGTCGCGAGTGCTGCCGAGAGGGCTTTGGGTGCTTATCGAATTCATGTAGAAACGATGGTCAACGGCGTAGAGGCGTTTTCCACGCCTGTACCCAATCGGAAGAAACTAGCGCTGACGGCTTTGCAAAAAGCTGTACCGGAATGTGACTTCCTTGAGGATCCGATACTTCGGCCAGAGACGTTTTCCAACACAAGAGTATCCATGCTGGATTTGCATATTGAGGGTGAACTGACTTCGGGCGTATGGGACTGGAATGAAACACCACACATTCTGAGCCAGTATCCACAATTGATGGGGCTGGCGAATAATCAAAGTGTCTTTGAGGATGAGGTTCGAAAGTATCACCGGAACATTCACAAGGCGATAGCTTCCAATATAAAACTGGCGTTGTCGGGCATGCCACGTCAGGATCGCGACGTATTTTCCAAAAGCCAGATAACTTTCTTTACTGTTCGGGCGCCAGTCACTGAGCTAGTCTATTCAGCTAGCAATTACAACTTGATTGGCGTAGGCAACAAGGGGGCTCAACTTGTCGAGGTTCAAGCAAAGAAAGATCAGGCAAGGGGTCGCTTCGCGGTGATTATGATCGCCTCTTGTGGTGACAATAAATTTCTGTGTTATGAGTTATTCAGTCTCGTGGGCGAGTGTCGAAGAAATGATGCTCTGGGTGACTTGGTTCTGAAAACGCAAAAGATGAATATGCCAGCCAGGCTGGATTTTAAAGGTAATAGCAATGATGCCTTTTTTCCTCTGCCTGAAACCCATCATGTTCCGACTGACTTCCAGAGCTATACACAGGGTAAACGCCCCCGTCCTGATGCCTCCGATATCATGGTCATAGAAAAGCTGGGTACGCTCGCAGCGCCGACAACTGCGCCAGAAAAAAAGCACAGCCTTTATCAGTTTTTTATCAGCGAGCATATAAATAATATTGCGCAATTCGTGGTTGCCCATCGGCCTGTCGGTAGTATTGATGAGCTCACATTAGCGTTTACTGAGCTCACAAAAAGAGAGTCTCTTACCAAGAAAACCGACGAATGGGTGACATTTGTAGTTGATCTGATTGTGCCTTTCAAACGATGCATTGAAGACCTTGCTTCGGGCGAGCGCAACAAAGTCGTGGATGGCATTTATGCTTGCACGATGGATGCTATCGGGATTTTCTTTACCATATTGGGCGCCCCGGCAAAAATTCTGACAATTGCAGCAAGAACAGTTTCGTTGACGGCGAAACTAGCTAGCGTCGTGAAGTACTCATTGAAGCTGACAGTGTCGACATTAAACCCTATAGATGGTCTTCCGACGGCCGGATACCTCGCGACCAAGTCACTTTTGAAAAGCGGACTTGAATTAAGCAAGGATGGCCTCAAACTGCTTGAAACGGCTACCTCTCAATTACATCGAATGACTGGCAGGCGTCAATCCGTAGACTTTGTTCAATTAGCGAGTTTGCCCCAAACCGGTCAAGGTAAATGGAGACCGCGTGCCAGTGCCGCCGATGTGGTTAACGTATGTGCGATGAGTAGAAACAATCAATGGTATGCGATCAGTACACGCGGTACACCGTGGGGAAAAAAACTTGCGGACTTTCAGTTCCAGCAAGCATTCACTGTGCCTAGCGTGCGTCCCGAGAGCTATACGCGGCATATCATTCAGAACAGTTTGCCGATTATGCGGGAAAAGGTTGACGCGACTATCAAACTTCTCAATCTGCCAAAGCTCAATACCAAGACTGATCTTGCTATTGGCTTGTTTTTAGGTAGCACCCCTGGAGGGCGTGATGAGTTTGCGACTGTATTGACGGCTGTCCGCCTCAACATCCTCGACACGTCGGTCAGCAATTTCGTATTGGACAGTGCGAAGGTCAATGATCAAACCATTCAAGTCAACCAGACACAATACAGCGAATGGAAAAAAGCCGGTTTGCACGAGAAGGAAAATTTACAGTACCTGAGCATCAGTAATCAAAATCTCAATCGCCGTTTCAACGCAGCAGGTTTCAATTATGGTGAGGTTGCTGACGATCTGCTTCATGAGATGTTCCGTGCAGGGTCAGGCAAGACCGATTTGATTGTCGCCACGGCGAGTATGCAGAACAGCGCTGCGGTATTGGATGTAGCACCTTTGCTGAATCTTGCGGCGGGGCGCCTGCCCAAGGCGGGCGGAGGTTTTCATAGTGCATCTGAAGCCCGGTCGAATGCCGACTCTTATGCGCTGCTGACTGCTCTGCTGAGTCAAGTGGGAAGTGATGCCGCTGCGTACTTCAAGAACATCGAAATCCTGAAGGCAGCTGTTGCCAGTCACACCGGTCGTACAATAGAGAAAGAGGTTCTCATTCAACTGAACGGCGAATGATCTGTATCGATGCCCCACGCTGGCATGGGGCAGTGATGTTGGCGGCGCTCAGTCGCCGAGCTCCGGCCGATCCCGAAACTGCTCCAGCGCTTCGGGATTGGCCAGTGCGTCGGTATTTTTCACTGGCCTCCCATGCACGACATCGCGCACCGCCAGCTCCACGACTTTTCCGCTGATGGTGCGCGGTATATCGGTTACTGCGACGATGCGTGCGGGAACATGCCTGGGTGTGGTGTTGGCGCGGATCACTTCGCGGATTCGCTGTTCAAGCCCTTCATCCAGCTCGACGCCGTCGCGCAAACGCACGAACAACACGACGCGCACATCCTCCTGCCATTGCTGACCGATGGCGACGCTGTCCAGTACCTCAGTGATTTTCTCGACCTGCCGATAGATTTCCGCCGTGCCGATGCGTACGCCGCCCGGGTTCAACACCGCATCCGAGCGGCCATGGATCATCATCGCGCCATGGGGCAACTGTTCGGCGTAATCACCTTGTGCCCAGACGCCGGGGAACAGGCTGAAGTAGGACTGGCGGAGTTTTGTGCCGTCGGGGTCATTCCACAACCCGATCGGCATCGCCGGGAAGTGCCGCGTGCAGACCAGTTCACCTTTCTCACCGACAAACGGCTGGCCAGCGTCGTTCCACACCTCGACGGCCATGCCCAGGCTCTTGCCCATGATTTCTCCGCGCCGTACCGCTGACAGCGGGTTGCCATTGACGAAGCACGAAACGATGTCGGTGCCACCGGACATCGAGGCCAGACACACCTCGGTTTTGAAGTCGCGATAAACGAAATCGTAACTTTGCGGTGACAAAGCCGAGCCTGTGCACAGCAGGGTTTTCAAACTGCTCAAGTCATGACTTTCGCGGGGCCTGGCGCCGCTGCTTTCCAGCGTCGCGAGGAATTTCGGACTGGTGCCAAACACGCTGATGCGTTCATCGTCGATCAGGTCGAGCAGGCGCTGGTGATCCGGGTGGAACGGCGAGCCGTCGTAGAGCACCACGGCGCTGCCGACTGCGAGTGCCGAGACCAGCCAGTTCCACATCATCCAGCCGCAGGTCGTGTAGTAGAACAAACGGTCACCGGGACCGAGATCGCAGTGTAGGCCGTGCTCTTTGACGTGTTGCAGCAGCACGCCGCCGGTGCTGTGGACGATGCATTTCGGCACGCCGGTGGTACCGCTGGAGTACAGCACGTAGAGCGGATGATTGAACGGCACCGGGGTGAAATCCGGTTCGCCGCCGGGTTGATAAAAATCTTCCCAGAAGCAGACATCGGCTAGGGTTTGGTAATCCTCGATGCGCGCTTGCGGACGGGCGTACGGGACGATGATCAACTGCTGCAGTGACGGCAGTTGTGCAAGGATTTCGTTGAGCTTGGCGGTCTGATCCAGAGTTTTTCCGGCGTATTGATAACCGGCACAGGTGAGCAGCACTTTCGGTTCGATCTGGCCAAAGCGATCGATCACGCCGTGGGTGCCGAAGTCGGGCGACGAGCAGGACCAGATCGCGCCGAGGCTGGTGGTGGCCAGCATCGCCACCAGGGTTTGCCAGGTGTTGGGTATGCAAGCCGCCACGCGATCACCCCGACCGACGCCCGCAGCGCGCAGGCTCGCCTGAAACCCGGCGACCTGTTCGGCCAACTCGGCCCAGGTCAGTTGTTCGCGCTGACCATTCTCTGCAACTGCGATCACGGCCACGGCATCGTCGCGGCGGCGCAACAGGTGTTCGGCGAAGTTCAGGGTCGCGCCGGGGAACCACTCGGCGCTGGGCATTTCTGCACCTTCACGCAAGACGGCGTCGGGCTGAGTGTGGAAGCGGATGTCGAAGAAATCGACGATCGCCTGCCAGAACGCCGGGCGCTGATCGATGCTCCATTGGTGCAGGGCAGGGTAGCCGTCGAGCTTAAGCGAATGCCGCTGATTGATATCGCGCCGGAAGGCATCCATACGCGAACCGGCGATGCGCTGGGCGTCGGGTTGCCAGAGAATGTCGGACATGGGCTTGCCTCTTCTTATCTGATTCGCACAGGCCAGGGAGATCGCCCCCACAATGGCCAGGTGTTTATTGCGCCAGCCAGCCACCATCGATATTCCACGCCGCGCCGCGCACCTGGCTGCCAGCTTCGCTGCACAAGAACAGCACGAGCTCACCCAGATGCTGCGGGGTGACGAACTCCAGCGACGGTTGTTTTTCGGCGAGCAGATCATGCTGCGCCTGCTGCGGGTCGACGCCCTTGGCCGCGCGATCATCGATCTGCTTCTGCACCAACGGCGTCAATACCCAGCCGGGGCAGATCGCATTGCAGGTGACATTGCTGGTGGCGGTTTCAAGCCCGACCACTTTGGTCAGGCCGATCACACCATGCTTGGCGGCGACATACGCGGCTTTGCCGGTAGAACCGACCTGACCATGCACCGAGGCGATATTGATGATGCGGCCCCAGTTCTTGCTGCGCATGCCCGGCAGGCTCAAGCGCGT
Source organism: Pseudomonas sp. UF-293 (assembly GCF_058245595.1). NCBI lineage: Bacteria > Pseudomonadati > Pseudomonadota > Gammaproteobacteria > Pseudomonadales > Pseudomonadaceae > Pseudomonas > Pseudomonas sp. UF-293. The sequence goes on from NZ_JBSICA010000018.1 coordinate 11,536, forward strand.
GCTGTGAAACACCGACGAGAGATTGATCGCGATGATCGAATCCCAGCGCTCCACTGGAAATTCTTCCACCGCCGCAACGTGCTGAATACCTGCGTTGTTGACCAGAATGTCGACGCCGCCAAACTCACGCTCGGCGTAAGCAACCATGTCGGCGATCTGCGCCGGGTCGCTGACATCGGCGGGATGATGGCCGACCTTGCCGCCGTACTGAGCGACTTCGGCGATCACTTTCGAGGGGTCGCCGAAGCCATTGAGAATCAGATTGGCGCCGGCCTTGGCCAGGCCCAGCGCAATGCCCAGGCCGATGCCGCTGGTGGAGCCGGTCACCAAAGCTGTCTTGCCGGAAAGAGTGGTCATGAATACCTCACACAATGCCAGTGGCGTAGAAAGTGCCGATCACCACGAAAACCGCCAGGGTCTTGATCAGCGTAATACAGAAAATGTCTTTATAGGCTTCGCGGTGCGTCAGCCCGGTCACCGCCAACAGCGTGATCACCGCACCGTTGTGCGGCAGGGTGTCCATGCCGCCACTGGCCATGGCTGCGACGCGATGCAGCACTTCCAGCGGAATATTCGCCGCATGCGCCGCGCTGATGAACTGCTCGGACATCGCCGCCAGCGCAATGCTCATGCCGCCCGAGGCCGAGCCGGTGATGCCGGCCAGCAGCGTCACGGTGATCGCTTCGTTGACCAGTGGATTGGGAATCTGCTTGAGCCAGTCGGCCAGTACCAGGAACCCCGGCAGCGACGCGATGACTGCACCAAAGCCGTACTCCGACGCAGTGTTCATGGCCGCCAGCAACGCGCCACTGACCGCGCTTTTGCTGCCTTCGGCGAGTTTGCTGCGAATCGCCTGAAAGCCGAACGCCAGGACCATGAGGATGCCGACCAGCAACGCCGCCTGCACCGCCCAGATCGCCGTGAGCTTGGCGATTTCGGTAGTGACCGGCGTGGCCATGCCCGGCAGCGCGAGGCTATGGGTCTTGCCGTACCACTGCGGAATCCACTGGGTGAACAGCAGATTCATGATGCCCACCGCCAGTAATGGCGACAGCGCAATCCAGGGGTTCGGCAGCTTGAGATCTTCTGCGGTTTCCGGTTCGTTGCGCAGTTCGGTGCCGTAGCCTTCGCCGGCACGTTGCGCCTTGTTGCGCTGACGCTGCAGAAACAGCATGCCGGCGCAGAACACGAAAATCGTGCCGATCACGCCCAGCCAAGGCGCGGCCCATGCGGTGGTGTTGAAGAAGGTGCTGGGGATGATGTTCTGGATCTGCGGCGTGCCGGGCAGGGCGTCCATGGTGAAGGAGAACGCACCGAGGGCAATGGTCGCCGGGATCAGGCGCTTGGGAATATTGCTTTGGCGGAACATCTCCGCTGCAAACGGGTAAACGGCAAAGACCACAACGAACAACGACACGCCGCCATAAGTCAGCAGGGCGCAGACCAGCACGATCACCAGCATCGCTTGCTTAGTCCCGAGCAAGCGAATCGCAGCAGCCACGATCGAGCGTGAGAAACCCGAAAGCTCGATCAGCTTGCCGAACACCGCGCCGAGGAGAAATACCGGGAAGTAGAGCTTGATGAACCCGACCATCTTGTCCATGAACACCCCGGTAAACGCGGGGGCAACGGCGGACGGATCGGTGAGCAGGACCGCGCCGAGGGCGGCGATCGGGGCGAAGAGGATGACGCTGTAGCCACGGTAGGCGGCGAGCATCAGCAGCGTCAGGGCTGCCAAGGCAATGATCACACTCATGGTGTGTCTCTCCAGGATTGTTATTTTTGTGGGTGGAACGGTTGTAGAGAGGACGTAGCGAGTTTTGTGCCAATCTTCTAACTGGTTGAAATATAACGAATTTAGATCTCAGTCGCGTTCTGGGAGCTGTTTTTGTCTCTTTGTTGAGATTTTCTTTGAATGGGCCGGCGCCTTCGCGAGCAGGCTCGCTCCCACATTTGACATGCATTCCCCTGTGGGAGCGAGCCTGCTCGCGAAGCTTCTGTTCTGTCTTGATACAGAGATTCGATATCTCTTTATGTAGACTCAACGATCCCCAGCGACGCCATTTTCTTGTACAACGTCGACCGCCCCAGCCCTAGCCGAGCCGCAGCCTCCGGTACTTTCCCCGCGCACTGCGCCAGGGCCGACTCGATCAACTGCCGATCAAACCGCGCCCGCGCCTGTGCAAATGTCTCCCCAGCGCAGGCTCGCATGCTCGGTTCGGCCGTTCGCTCAACTGGAGTAAACGTGCCAATCGCCCCGCGAATATCCTGTTCAGTCAACAGCAGATCATCACTAAGCAACGCAGCCCGCTCCAGTACGTTGCGCAACTCGCGAATGTTGCCTGGCCAGGCATGCTGAGCCAGTAACGCCAGCGCATCGCGGTGCAGTTCATGCTGGCTGCGCAGTTCTTCCAGAATCGCCTCGCTCAGCGCCGGCAGATCATCGAGACGTTCACGCAGCGGCGGCACCTGGATCGGCAGTACGTTGAGGCGGTAGTACAAATCAGCGCGAAATTCGCCGCGCTTGATCGCCGCCTGCAGATCCGTCGAGGTCGCGGCGATCACCCGCACATCGCTCTGGATCACTTCGTTGGAGCCGACCGGTTCGAACTCCTTTTCCTGCAACACGCGCAGCAGTTTGCTTTGCAGCGGCAACGGCATATCGCCGATCTCATCGAGAAACAGCGTGCCGCCCTGAGCGATCTGCAGTTTGCCGGTGCGCCCCTTGCGGTCAGCGCCGGTGAAGGCGCCGGGTGCGGTGCCGAAAAATTCGGCTTCCAGCAGCGCCTCGGGAATCGCCGCACTGTTGATGCTGACAAAGGCTTTGTGCGCCCGTGGCGAGGCGCTATGGATTGCCTGCGCGAGCAATTCCTTGCCGGTACCGGTCTCGCCGAGCAGTAACACCGGCGAATCAGCGCTGGCGCTGCGCCGAGCGCGGCGTTTGACTTCGAGGCTGGCGGTGCTGGTGCCGATGAAATGGGCGAAGTTGTATTTGGTCTGCCGCGCACGCAGCAGCGAGCGGGTCGAGGCGAGTTCTTCCTGCATGCTCAGGTAGCGCTTGAGCATCGGCGACAGCGTGCGCAACTCGTCGAAAAGGGCAAAGCCGATAGCGCCGATCACGCTGCCGGCGTCGTCGTGGATCGGCAGGCGCATCACCACCAGCGGTTCCTTCGGCGTGTCCTGCATGTCCAGCAGAATCGGCCGACCAGTGCGTACCACCTCGCGCAGCAGACTGCCAGGGATGACGCTCTCGCAGGGTTTGCCGATAGCGCCTGCCGCCGATTCGAGACCAAAGCGCCGGGCATAGCGTTCGTTCATCCAGACGATATTCGCATCGCGATCGACAATCACCGTCCCCTCACTGGATTGCTCGATGATCTCGAACAGCGAACGGATCGCCAGGGTGCGAACCCGTTGATAGTCCTTGAGGCTTTCGGTGGTGTTCATCGAGTCTGGTCCTGATTGTTTGTTGCCGGTACCGATCCCTTCGCGAGCAGGCTCGCTCCCACAGGGGCCTGCATTCCAAATGTGGGAGCGAGCCTGCTCGCGAATGCCGCGCCGCGAATTAGCAGAAAAAACCTACCCCGGATGCGCCGCCGCCAATAGCTCTTTGGTGTACGGGTGCTGCGGGTTATCGAACACTTCGTGACTGGCACCCCGTTCGACGACCTGGCCGTCCTTGATCACGATCATGTCATGGGCGAGGGCGCGCACCACCGCCAGATCGTGGCTGATGAACAGGTAGGTCAGACCGTGTTTTTCCTGCAGATCACGGAGCAGGGCGACCACTTGTTTCTGCACGGTGCGGTCGAGCGCAGAGGTCGGTTCATCAAGCAGGATAAGCGCGGGTTTGAGCACCAATGCCCGGGCAATGGCGATGCGCTGGCGCTGGCCGCCGGAGAATTCATGCGGATAACGATGGCGGCTGTCCGGATCCAGACCGACTTCCTTGAGGACGCGAATGACCTGCTCGTCGCATTCGTCAGCCGTCGACTCCCAATGCACTTCCAGGCCTTCGCTGATGATCTGTGCGACCGACATGCGCGGGCTCAGGCTGCCGAACGGATCCTGAAACACCACTTGCATCTTTCGGCGCCACGGCCGCAGTTGCTTCTGATTGAGGCCATCAAGTGCTTCGCCCTGAAAGCGAATACTGCCTTCGGAGTCGAGCAAGCGCAGGATCGCCTGTCCCAGCGTCGACTTGCCTGAACCGGATTCGCCAACAATTCCCAAGGTCTTGCCGCGCTGAATGTTCAGGCTGATGCCGTCGACCGCGCGCAAATATTGCTTGCGGCGAAACAGTCCGCCACCGACCTGGAAATCGACGCGCAGGTCAGCCACTTCCAGCACATTTTCACGTTCGTCACAGGGCAGTGCTTCACCTTCCGGCTCAGCATTCAACAGTACGCAGCTGTAAGGGTGCCGGGGTTCGGTAAACAGGGTCTCGCACGGTGCCTGCTCGACAATCTCACCGGCCTTCATCACGCACACTCGCTGCGCGATGCTGCGCACCAGATTGAGATCGTGGCTGATCAGCAGCAGCGACATGCCCAAGCGTTGCTGCAGAGATTTAAGCAGCAAGAGGATCTTGCGTTGCACGGTGACATCCAGCGCCGTGGTTGGCTCGTCGGCAATCAACAACTCCGGTTCGCAGGCCAGGGCCATGGCGATCATCACCCGTTGCCGTTGCCCGCCAGAGAGTTGGTGCGGATAGGCTTTCAAGCGTTCCTTGGGTTTCTGGATGCCGACCAGCCCGAGCAATTCGAGAATGCGCTGCTGCGCTTGCTTGCCGCCGAGGCCACGGTGCAATAACAGGGTTTCACCGATCTGCTTTTCGATGGTGTGCAGCGGATTGAGCGACGTCATCGGCTCCTGAAAGATCATCGCAATGCGATTGCCGCGCAGCTCACGCAAGACTTTCGGGTCTGCACCGAGCAGTTCCTGTCCGCGATAGCGGATGCTGCCACGGGTTTGCGCCTCAGTATCGGGCAGCAGCTGCAGGATCGAATGCGCGGTCACCGATTTCCCCGAGCCCGATTCGCCCACCAGTGCCAGGCACTCCCCGGGGCGAATATCCAGGCACAGGTCACGCACCACGGTCTGGCCATGGAAGGCGACATTGAGGTTGCGGATTTCAATCAGGTTTTCAGTCATGGCCACGCTTCAGGATCGAGGGTCAAAAGCGTCACGTAACGCTTCACCGATGAATACCAACAAGGAGAGGATCAGCGCCAGGGTAAAGAATGCGGTCAACCCGAGCCACGGCGCTTGCAGGTTCTGCTTGCCCTGACCGATCAGCTCACCCAGCGAGGCACTGCCGGCCGGCATGCCGAAGCCGAGGAAATCCAGCGCGGTCAGCGTCGAAATCGCTCCGGTCAGAATGAACGGCAGGTAACTCAGCGTCGCGTTCATTGCGTTGGGCAGAATGTGCCGGAAGATCACCTTGCGGTCAGTCAGGCCCAGGGCACGTGCGGCTTTGACGTATTCCAGATTGCGCCCGCGCAGGAACTCGGCGCGCACCACGTCCACCAGCGCCAACCAGGAAAACAGCGCCATGATCCCCAGCAGCCACCAGAAATTCGGCTCGACGAAACCGGAGAGAATGATCAGCAGGTAAAGCACTGGCAGTCCGGACCAGACTTCCAGCACCCGCTGACCCAGCAGATCGACCCAGCCACCGTAATAGCCCTGTAACGCGCCGGCGGCGATACCGATCAGCGCGCTGACAAATGTGAGCATCAGGGCAAACAGAATCGACACCCGAGCACCAAAGATGACCCGTGCCAGCACATCGCGTGCCTGATCGTCGGTACCCAGCCAATTCACTGAAGTCGGCGGACTCGGTGCTGGTTTGTTCAGATCATAGTTGGGTGTGTCGTCGCTGAACGGAATTGGCGGGAACAGCAACCAGCCGCCGTCCTTGCGAATCAGATTCTGCACGTAATCGCTGCGGTAATCGGCCTGAAAGGGCAGTTGCCCACCGAATTCCTGCTCGGTGTGGCGCTTGAATACCGGGAAGTACCACTGGCCCTGATAACTGACCATCAACGGCTTGTCGTTGGCGATCAACTCGCCACCCAGTGTCAGCATGAACAGGCCAATGAACAACCACAGCGACCACCAGCCGCGACGGTTTTTCTTGAAACGTTCGAAACGTCGGCGACCCAGAGGCGAGAGCTTGAACATCAGGCATTCCTCGCGGCGAAGTCGATACGCGGGTCGACCAGGGTGTAGCAGAGGTCGCCGATCAGTTTTATCAGCAGGCCGAACAGGGTGAAGATGAATAGCGAGCCGAACACCACTGGATAGTCCCGCGATACCGCTGCTTCGTAACTCATGCGCCCAAGGCCATCGAGGGAGAAGATCACTTCGATCAACAACGAACCGGCAAAGAACACACTGATGAACGCCTGAGGTATCCCTGAGACCACCAGCAGCATCGCGTTGCGAAACACATGCCCGTACAGCACGCGACGTTCGCTCAAGCCTTTGGCCCGGGCCGTCACTACGTACTGTCGGGTGATTTCATTGAGAAACGAGTTTTTCGTCAGGATCGTCAAAGTCGCGAATCCACCGATCACCAGCGCGGTGACCGGCAGCACCAGATGCCAGAAGTAATCGGCGATCTTGCCCAGCGTCGATAGCGATTCGAAGTTGTCCGAAACCAGCCCGCGCACCGGAAACCAGTTCAGCGAAGTGCCGCCGGCAAATACCACGATCAGGAACATCGCGAACAGAAACGCCGGCATGGCGTAACCGATGATGATCGCTGTGCTGCTCCAGATGTCGAAATGGCTGCCGTGGTGCACCGCCTTGCGGATGCCCAGCGGAATCGAAACGAGGTAGGTGATCAGCGTCGCCCACAGCCCGAGGGAAATGGTCACCGGCATCTTTTCCAGAATCAGGTCGGTGACCGTTGCACCACGGAAGAAGCTCTTGCCGAAATCCAGCTGCGCGTAGTTTTTCAGCATCAGCCACAGGCGTTCGTGGGCAGGTTTGTCGAAACCGTACTGCTTTTCGATGTCCTTGATCAGTTGCGGGTCGAGGCCACGGCTGGCGCGCGAAGCGTTGCTCGATGTCTCGCTGGCGCCGCCACCGACACTGGCACCGCCGATGCCTTGCAGATGGGCGATCGCTTGTTCCACCGGTCCGCCGGGCGCGGCCTGAATGATCACGAAATTGACCAGCAGGATGATCACCAGCGTCGGAATGATCAGCAGCAGGCGCCGCAGTATGTAACCCCACATCAGTGCGGCCCTCCGGGTCTGCTGCGAGTGATTTTTTCAGCGGTCATTTGCTGATTGGTCAGCGGCGTCCGGCTGATTTCCCACCAGCTCTCGATGGCTTCGTCATTACTCGCCTGTACCGTAGGAATACCGAAGCGGTTCCACCAGACAGTTGAGGTTCCCGGCGGGTAGTAATTGGGAATCCAGTAGTAATTCCATTGCAGTACCCGGTCCAGCGCATGGGCGTAATGCAGCATGTCCGATTGGCTCGAGGCGCGGATCAGGCCGTTGATCAACGTGTCGACCGCCGGGTTTTTCAGCACCATGTAATTGTTCGCGCCCGGATCGTTGGCTGCCACTGAACCGAAGTAGTTGAGTAATTCACCGCCAGGGGACGTGGTGACGGGATAGCCGGTGACGATCATGTCGTAATCGCGGCTCATCAGGCGATTTACATACTGCGAGGAGTCGATGCGGCGGATGTTGAGTTCGATGCCGATCTGCTTCAGCGTGCGCTTGTATGGCAGCAGCAGGCGGTCCATGCCGTTCTGGCTGACCAGAAAGGTGAAGCTCAATGGCTCACCGGCGCTGTTGACCAGTTGATCGCCGTCCGGTTTCCAGCCGGCCTGCTCAAGCAAATCGAGTGCTTGCAATTGCTTGTCACGGATGATGCCGCTGCCATCGGTCTTCGGCGCTTCGAAGACTTTAGTGAACACTTCTTCGGGAATCTGATCGCGCAGTGGTTCAAGGATTTTCAGTTCCTGTGCGTCGGGCAACTGTCGGGCGGCCAGGTCGGTGTTGGAGAAGTAACTCTGCTGGCGGATATACACGTTGCGCATCATCTGCCGGTTGCTCCACTCGAAATCCCAGAGCATCGCCAGAGCCTGGCGCACGCGACGGTCCTGGAACATCGGCTTTTGCAGATTGAACACGAAGCCTTGGGCCGACTGTGGTGCTTCGGTGGCCAAGTGGGCTTTCTGCAAGCGACCATCGCTCAGCGCAGGGCTGTCGTAGCCGATCGAGTAGCCGGTCGCGGAAAACTCGCGGTTGTAATCATAGGCGCCGCCGCGCAGAACCTGGCGGGCGACGTCGGTGTCGCCGAAGTACTCGATGCTGAAGTGGTCAAAGTTATACAGGCCGCGACTGACCGGCAGGTCTTTGCCCCACCAGTCGCCATTGCGTTCGAAGGTGATGCTGCGCCCGGAGTCGACCTTGCCGACCCGGTACGGCCCGCTGCCCAGCGGCGGTTCATAACCACCGCCACCGGCGAAATCGCGGCTCTTCCACCAGTGTTCGGGAAACACCGGCAGGGTCGCGATATCCAGCGGCAAGGTGCGGTTTTCGTTGCTTTTGAAGTCGAAGCGCACGGTCAGTGGGCCTTCGATTTCAACGCCTTTGACGTCGGCGAACTGGGTGCGATAACGCAGGCTGCCCTGGGTCATCAGCAGGTTGTAGGTGTAGCGAACGTCTTCGGCGGTGATTGGTTTGCCATCGGCAAAACGTGCCTTTGGATTGATGAAGAAACGCAGCGAAAGACCGTCGTCCGAGCGTTCCATCTGTTGTGCGACCAGGCCATAGACGGTGTATGGCTCGTCCAGCGAGCGCTGCGCCAGTGGAGAGTAAAGGAGCCCGTCGATTTGTGTTACACCGATGCCTTTGTCTATATAAGGCAGTAAATGGTCGAAGTGCCCGATTTCGATCGCCGAACGACGCATTGTCCCGCCCTTCGGCGCTTGCGCATTGGTGTAGTCGAAATGGCTGAAGCCGGCGGGGTACTTGGCCGGTTCGCCGTAGACGGTCAGAGCGTGTTGCGGCGCAGCGGTCACACCGGCGGCACCCGTGAGCAGGGCGAGGGCGGTGAGCATCAGTGTGGGAAAAACCAGTCGCATCGTCAGCCTTGGAACGGAAAATCGATAAGCGCAAGTTGTACGCGAGCCGCGCGCCACTCGCCAGCCGTATATGTAACTGAAACACAACGGCCCACCAGAAGGCGGGCCGTTGTAGCGATCGGACGACGAATCAGTCCTGACGGCTGGTGACTTCCAGCAGGTGATAACCGAACTGAGTCTTTACCGGGCCTTGCACGACGTTGATCGGCGCGCTGAACACCACGGTGTCGAACTCCTTGACCATCTGGCCTGGACCGAACGAACCCAGATCGCCGCCCTGACGGCTGGACGGGCAGGTGGAGTTGGCTTTGGCGACTTCAGCGAAATCGGCGCCGCCTTCGATCTGAGTCTTGAGTTCGTTGCACTTGTCTTCGCTGGAAACCAGGATGTGGCGGGCAGTGGCTTTAGCCATGGGAAATTCTCCGAACTGTTTCAATAAAAGGTGGAGCCTACCGGAATCAGTGGGCGAATTCTCGGCAAAGTTCCATTCTTGATGGCGGATCCGGTTCAGAGATCCGCCGCTCGCAGGCGCCGTGCATGTTCAACATACAGCTCAATCGGATCGGGTGAAGGCACAGTTGCCCCAGCGGTACGCCGCAGGCTGGCCAGATGATCCATTGGATAGTCAGAGCGTATTACCTGCCCCAGATGCGTACTGAACCGTCCGACGAAACCGTCATTCTGCTGGGGTTCGGTGGTGAAGTATTGCGCCAGAACCCGGCAGACGCCCTGGACGGGATCCAGTGCTGGCTGCGTCGATTGCGGAACAACTCCACTCCATGAGTAATAACGCACGCCGTTGACTTGCTCGGCGCCGTGGCCTCCCCATGTTTGCGGCAGACCTTGTGGGTACTTGTCATTGAATTGACCAACGCCAACGGTCGTCAGCGCATTGAGGGCGGACAGCGCATTCTGCGGTAATGCCACGCTGCCGCTGAGCAGGCACAGAAGATCGGCAAATTGTGTCGCGACATTCTGCGCAACGACTTCCGGCAGCTTGCCGGGAATCAGTGCCTTGCGCAGAAAATCGGCGAGCTCCGAGCCATGATTCGGGCCACTGACGGATGTAACTGAAGCGACGAGGTCTGGTGCAAGCGCTGCCGCATAGCGAGCAGCCAAGGCGCCCTGACTGTGTCCTATCAGATTGACTTTTTTCGCACCTGTGCCTCGCAGCACGCAGGCAATCTGTGACAGCAATTGCTCACCCCTGATTTCGTTGTTGTGAGTGGCGCAAAGGTGTGGAACAAACAATCGACAGCCGGCCGCTTTAAGCGCGCACCTGACGTCATGGAACAGCTCGAAATGACCGATACGCTCGAACCCGAACAGACCGTGGACCAACAGGATTGGATAACGAGTTGTAGCATTCCGTTGCATGTTCTTACCTTTTTCGTAGAAGTTCATCGGGAAATCACCGGGCCACTCTAAAACACTCATCTCGTTGAAGAAGTACGAAGAGGCTTCACTTGGTGTTTGAAAATGGACTACGAGGTGTACGAAATTTCGGAGACGCGTGAAATCCGAATCGGAAGTTCATTGGGTCGTTTGTCGGCATAACAGTGCGAACGCCGTAGTTGCCTACTTTGCGAGTGGCGGTTACGCCGTTGTCGCGGTGTATTCGACTGACATCCAGAACACCCAAAGAGGTCCTCAATGTAGATGTCAGTGCCGTCATTCGGAACGGCACGTTTTCCAGGGAGTGGAGACGAAATGAACAGCCATGAAATCGAGTTTTGCTGGCGGATGCGTCAGTCCGCAGTTGCCGAAATGTCTATCGAGCCTCTGATCGCGCCGACGATTGACGGGTTGGAGGGCAGCGTCCTGGAGCCTTCGCTGGCCAGTGCCGTCGTTCGCATTGCCCCTTATGCCAACATGCATTGTGGTGATCAGCTGACGTTGAACTGGGAGGGACTGGATATCGAAGGCTTCGCCTATCAATACGAGAAGGTTCGATTCGTCAGTCAGGCCCAGATTGGCAAAGAAGTCATCTTCGTCATCAAGGGCATGCATGTAGCTGCACTGGATGGGGGTTCACTGCAGGTCTACTGGTCACTGCAAAGTGCGCGGACGACCAGCCCCGTGGAATCCGCACGCCTGCAGTTATCAGTGGGGGATGTCCGCGCGCAATTGCTGGCGCCACAGATAGAAGGATCGGTAAACGGAGCGCTGGAGCCGTCGCGAGTGACCGAGGGCACATTGGTTATGTTGCAGCCTTATGCGCGAATGTCTGCGGGTGATCGGGTGATGTTGTCCTGGCATGGAGATACCTCACCCGAGATTTTTACCGATACGTTGAAAGTGGAGGCCTATGCCGTTGCACAGAATCTGTCGTTCTGGGTGCCGGGCAGTTGCATCGAAGCGCATCGCGGTGGTGAGGTCGTCGTCGCCTACCGTGTTGAATATCCCTGTGGAACGGTTCGCACGTCGGAGCCAGCGAAAGTTTTCATCGGGCCTGCGGTGCGTGCTCAACTCGCTGCGCCGGATGTCGTTGAAGCGATTGAAGACGTGTTATCAGTGAAGGATTCGGTAGACGGGGTTTCCATTCGCATTGAGGACGCGCAAGTGCAGGAGGATGAGTTGGTCTATCTCAAGCTTGACGGTGAATTTTTCAGTCACCGGGATGATCTTGAAATCACTTCGGAGATGGCCGGGCGACCGCTGAGTTTCATTGTCCCTCACCGGTTCTGGCGTGAGCATCATGGGACAGCGGTCGAGATTGCTTACACCGTTGAACGCCTGGATGACGTCAGTCAGCAGTCTGCGGTGAGGCGGATCAACGTAGTGGCATAGCCTGGGAACGTCAGCCCTCCGCGCTCTGAATGGAGCGGGAGGGCGACTTGCGATCACATCCTGGTCTGTGCGAGACGGTTCGCGGCGTCGGTCAGCAGTTGTTCCGTTGCGCCGAAGCCGAGGCAGCCATCGGTAATCGATACGCCATAGCGCAAAGAAGTGCTCAGCGGCTGGCAGCCTTCGAACAGGTGGGATTCGAGCATCATGCCGATAAGCGAATGGTTACCGAGCAAGCGTTGTTCAAGCACGTCGTTGAACACCGCTGGCTGACGCAGTGGGTCCTTGCCGCTGTTGGCGTGGCTGCAATCGACCATGATTCGGCTGGGGATCCTCAGCCGACTGAGTTCGGCGCTGATTTTGGCCACGCTGGTTGCGTCGTAGTTTGGCCCCTGATGGCCGCCGCGCAGCACCATGTGGGTGTCCGCATTGCCAGCGGTTTGCACGATCGCCGGATGCCCTTGGCTGTCCACGCCGAAATGCCGATGCGGATGAGCTGCCGAGCGCATGGCGTCGACGGCAACGGCGGCGCCGCCGTCGGTGCCGTTTTTGAAGCCGACCGGCATGTTCAGGCCACTTGCCATCTCTCGGTGAATTTGCGATTCGGTGGTGCGGGCACCAATGGCCACCCAGCTCAGCAGGTCATCGAAGTAATTGCCAGCCATGTGTTGGAGCAGTTCAGTGGCAACCGGTAGTCCGAGCTGGATCATTTCCAGCATCAGTTGGCGGGAAAGCGTCAGGCCGGCAGCCATGTCGTCAGTGCCATCCAGATGGGGATCGTAGGCCAGGCCTTTCCAGCCGATTGTGGTACGTGGCTTTTCGACGTAGGCGCGCATGACCAAGAGCATTTCACCGCTGACATCCTCAGCCAGACGAGCGAGCTTGCTGGCGTATTCGATTGCCGATTGCGGGTCGTGGATAGAGCAGGGACCCACGACAACCAGCAGTCGCGAATCTTCACCATTGAGGATGGCACGCACCGCCTGGCGATGGGCGTTAACCTGTTGATGCAAGGAGTGACTGAGCGGTAATTGCTGTTTGAGCTGCAACGAGCTGGGCAGGCGCAGGGTCAGTGCTTCGTTGGCAGAATCGAGGGCGGACAGCGGCAAAGCGGAAACGGAGGAATTCATATTCGGTCTTCCTGGGCGGATGGCGGGCATTTCCCGCGCGCTCGGCCCTACTGGGGTGTTCGACAAATGGCCGTACTGGCTAGGCGTGTGTGTTTGCCACCTGTGGGCGACCGATCGGAGGCGGCAGGCTGTCCCGAGCGGAGGCTGGTAAATCGCCAGGCGCTGAAGCTGTCGTCGCGGTAATAAGTGCTGTAGTTCATGGTGAAATCCTCAAAGTGTCTGGTGTGGTGCTGGAAAAGGTCGGGCCTGAAAAAACAAAACCCCCGGTCGGGAGGCCGACCGGGGGTTGAGAAATCTCTGGTAGGCGACCCGTTATGATGGGCGCCGTTTGGGTATCAGGCGCGCCAGTGGCTAAACCAATACCCAAAATAAAAGTTGGCTGGAGCACACACGTCATTCACCCGGACAGGCGCAATCGAGCGCGGGGCGCTGGCGATGCAGATCTGTGGAAGGGCGTTGGACATGGTTTTCTCCGTTGAATGCGCCGAGCTTACTCGACGCCGATACGCGTCAGCAATCAGAAAATGCTATTGCCTGCCGGTCGAAATGACTATTGAGTTGCAAACCATGCGGGTGAGATAAACTTTTTGCAGTTATGGAGGCGGAGAATGAACTACCGGACTCGGCATGCCACCGATGATGACCTGGCTTTCTCGCGGGATCTGACATGTCGGAACATGCTGCGTTATTACATTGACCACGATCTGTTGTGGCAGGACGAAGCGTTCGACGCAGGCTGGCAGTACCGCGAGAACTGGATGATCCTCCAGGATCAAACGCTGATTGGCTTTTTCAGTCTGAGCCAGGATGCCCGGGCGCTGTACATACGCGAATTACAGATTGATCAGGCCTGGCAAGGGCAGGGTGCCGGTTCCTGGGTCATCGATCAGGTTGTCGAAATGGCCGCTCAGGCAAGGCGACCGGTACTGCGCTTGACGGTGTTCGATAACAACCCGGCGCAGAAACTCTATGCGCGCAAAGGACTAAGCATCGTGGGCGTGGACGAGTGTTTCCTGAGGATGCAGCTTGTTTTGAGCACAGCTTTGCCCTGAAACCCACAGCCGGCAAGCCCTGACTGATGAATTGAAACTTTTTAAATGCGGCTTTCCGCTAGGTCTGTCTGGCACTTTTTGCTAAGGTGTCCGGCATCCCAATAAGACCATATCGCGAGGTGTCTGCTTGATTAGGGTGCTAGTGGTCGACGACCATGATCTCGTTCGCACAGGCATAACACGGATGCTGGCCGATATCGACGGCCTGCAAGTGGTGGGGCAGGCCGAGTCAGGTGAAGAGTCCTTGATCAAGGCCCGTGAGTTGAAGCCTGATGTAGTGCTCATGGACGTCAAGATGCCCGGCATCGGCGGCCTCGAAGCCACGCGGAAACTGCTGCGTAGCCATCCGGACATCAAGGTGGTTGCTGTTACGGTGTGCGAGGAAGACCCTTTCCCGACACGTTTGCTGCAGGCAGGCGCCGCCGGTTACCTGACCAAGGGCGCGGGTCTGCCGGAGATGGTCCAGGCGATTCGGCTGGTTTTTGCCGGGCAGCGCTATATCAGTCCGCAAATCGCCCAACAGTTGGCGATCAAATCCTTCCAGCCGACCAATGATTCGCCGTTCGATGCCTTGTCGGAGCGGGAAATCCAGATTGCGCTGATGATTGTCGGCTGCCAGAAGGTCCAGATCATTTCCGACAAGTTGTGCCTGTCGCCGAAAACCGTGAACACCTACCGCTACCGCATTTTCGAGAAGCTTTCGATCAGCAGCGACGTCGAATTGACCCTGCTCGCGGTGCGTCACGGCATGGTGGATGCCAGCGCCTGACCATGACCGAGACATTCGATTCCAGTGCTTTCCTGTCGACCGTCAGCGGTAGGCCCGGCGTCTATCGCATGTTCGACAGCGAGGCGCGCCTGCTCTACGTGGGCAAAGCGAAAAACCTGAAGAAACGTCTGGCGAGCTATTTTCGCAAGACCGGCCTGGCACCCAAGACCGCTGCATTGGTCGGGCGTATCGCTCAGGTCGAAACGACCATCACTGCCAACGAAACCGAAGCGCTACTGCTTGAACAGACGCTGATCAAGGAATGGCGGCCGCCGTACAACATTCTGCTGCGCGACGATAAATCCTATCCTTATGTGTTTTTGTCGGATGGGCAGTTTCCGCGCCTAAGCATTCATCGCGGGGCCAAAAAGGCCAAGGGCAAGTATTTCGGCCCGTATCCAAGTGCCGGCGCTATCCGCGAAAGCCTGAGCATTCTGCAAAAAACCTTTTTCGTCCGTCAGTGCGAAGACAGCTATTACAAGAACCGTACGCGTCCCTGTCTGCAATACCAGATCAAGCGCTGCAAGGCGCCTTGTGTGGGTCTGGTCGAGCCTGACGTTTACGCCGAAGACGTGCGCCACTCGGTGATGTTCCTTGAAGGTCGCAGTCATGCGTTGACCAACGAGTTGTCCACCGCGATGGAAGAGGCGGCGATTAATCTTGAATTCGAACGTGCCGCCGAATTGCGCGACCAGATTGCCTTGCTGCGTAGAGTACAGGACCAGCAGAGCATGGAGGGCGGAACCGGCGATATCGACGTCATTGCCGCATTCGTCAACCCTGGCGGCGCCTGTGTCCACCTGATCAGTGTGCGCGGCGGCCGAGTGCTGGGCAGCAAGAATTTCTTTCCGCAAGTCGGCATCGAGGAAGACGTTTCCGAGGTCATGGCAGCGTTCCTCGGCCAGTACTACATCAGCAGCCCCGAACGCGATCTGCCGAGCGAACTGATCGTCAACGTGGTTCACGAAGACTTCCCGGCGTTGATAGAAGGCATTCATACCTTGCGCGGCCGCGAGTTGGCAATCAGCCATCGAGTGCGCGGCACACGGGCACGCTGGCAGCAATTGGCCGTGACTAACGCTGAGCAAGCGTTGGGCGCACGCCTGGCGAACCGTCAGCACACCGCTGCGCGATTCGACGCGCTGGCCGAGGTGCTGAACCTGGATGAACCACCACAACGCCTGGAATGCTATGACATCAGTCACTCCAGCGGTGAGGCGACAGTTGCGTCCTGCGTGGTGTTCGGGCCGGAAGGCGCGATCAAGTCGGATTATCGGCGCTACAACATCGAAGGCGTCACCGCCGGTGACGATTACGCCGCCATGCATCAGGCGCTGACCCGCCGCTTCAGCAAACTCAAGGACGGCGAGGGCAAACTACCCGACATCCTGCTGGTCGACGGTGGCAAAGGCCAACTGTCGATGGCCCGTGACGTGCTCAACGAACTGGCGGTCCCGGATCTTATTCTTTTGGGCGTGGCCAAGGGCGCCACCCGCAAGGCGGGTTTCGAAACGTTGTATCTGAATGATGCAGCGCACGAGTTCACCTTGCGTGGCGATTCACCTGCCCTGCACCTGATTCAGCAGATCCGCGATGAGGCGCACCGCTTCGCAATCACGGGCCATCGCGCCCGTCGCGGCAAGACCCGCCGTACCTCGACGCTGGAAGGCGTGGCAGGGGTAGGACCGACGCGCCGCCGTGACCTGTTGAAACATTTTGGTGGATTGCAGGAGCTGTCTCGTGCAAGCATCGAAGAGATCGCCAAAGCCCCTGGGATCAGTAAAAAGCTCGCAGAGTCGATTTATGCGAACCTGCATAGTGAGTAGAATGCCCCTTCACCTCGTAGCCAGTTGTGCCGATGAATATCCCTAATCTGATTACCGTTCTACGCGTCCTGCTCATCCCGATCTTCATTTTGCTGTTCTATCTGCCTTACCAATGGAGTTACATGGCCTCCGCCTCGGTGTTCGCCTTCGCGGCCGCAACCGACTGGCTCGATGGTTATCTGGCGCGCCGACTGGAGCAAAGCACGCCCTTCGGTGCGTTCCTCGATCCCGTCGCCGACAAGCTGATGGTTGCAGTTGCCTTGGTCTTGCTGGTGCAGGAACACGGTAATCTCTGGCTAACGCTGCCCGCAGCGGTGATTATTGGCCGTGAGATCGTGATTTCGGCCCTGCGCGAATGGATGGCCGAACTCGGCGCCCGGGCACAGGTGGCCGTTTCCAATCTGGGCAAATGGAAAACCGCTGCACAGATGCTCGCGCTGGTGATCCTGCTGGCTCATCCAAAGGCGTTCAGCTTCTGGGTCGTGCTCGGTTACACGCTGTTGATCGTGTCGGCAGGGCTGACCCTGTGGTCGATGGTTCAATACCTTCGCGCCGCCTGGCCGCACCTCAAGACCGATGTGGAAAAGAAATAAAAGTTTTTTGAATCAAGGGGTTGACGGGGCTTCTTAATTCTATAGAATGCGCCACACCAAGCGGGAATAGCTCAGTTGGTAGAGCACGACCTTGCCAAGGTCGGGGTCGCGAGTTCGAGTCTCGTTTCCCGCTCCAATTTGTACAGTGTTTGTTGTTGCGCTACTGACAGCAAAGACTTTGAGGCCGAGTAGCAAAATGGTTATGCAGTGGATTGCAAATCCACCTACGCCGGTTCGATTCCGACCTCGGCCTCCACTATCAAAAACCCCGTAGATCAATGATCTACGGGGTTTTTTGTTGCCTTGGAAAAAGAGGGGAGTTGCGCACCCCCTTAGACAACGTCACTCGCTCAGGCATGCTCCGGTCTTGATATGGCTGGCGCCTTCCACTGTAAGATTCGAAAAAAAGATACAGCCGATAAGCCGTGCGAACAGTGTCAATGTCTCTGCAAGATCCGGGTTATCAAACAGAACAGCTCGGGAATCCAAAGCACAGAGCGCTCCCCACAGTCGACCATCCGGCAGGAAGACCGGAGCGCCCGCATAGCTTTCAATCGAATATTGTTTCACGACCGGGCGTGACGACAGTCTCCCGTCCTGGCTGATTTGTGGAAGGAAGAGGGCTTGAGGATCCCTTCGAAACTCACTGCACAGCGTGGTTTCCAGATCCAGCGTATCGCCGACGTTTATACCCAGTTCGATCGGATCGTAGGCGGAACAGACGATCCACTCGGTTTCCGTAAATTTTGCGATGCCGGCGAAGCGCGTACCGGTCAAACGGGTGACGAGCTGGAGAATATTGGTCGTCGCTTCGATCTCGGCGATCGCCGAGCGCTCCTCATGGCTCAACGATGCCTTGAGCACGGTGTCACTCATTTGCATAGGGTCAAATCTCCTGATTTCTGGTACATCCCTGAGCTGGGCTCTGGTGACGTGTTGTGGAAGCCAGCGCCTGTAGGGCGGGGTCGTGGTGGATAGGTACAAATTGGTGAGGTCCAGTCGCTGATCCGGCGTCAACGTTTAGCGTAGACACTCAGGCGAGTGGCGGGTTGCTTCGTCATGATCGCCAGCGCAGGAAAATCATTGACCAGCTTAGCGAAGGTTGCGTTAACCTTATGAAACTATTGGGGTTTATCTCCAGTTTTCGCTCTGATTGCTGAGATCTGTTTTTCACCTTGGCCTCTACTTCAAGCAAGCGACATAGCTCCATGATTTAGTTAGCTTTTTGTTTTTTTGAGCCCTGCAAAATTTAGTTTTCAAATCGCGCACTCCAAACTTGCTTCACCGGGACGTGATGTATATATTCCCCGCTCGGCTTTTCAAGCAGCCATCCTGTCAGGATCGCAACCGCAAGCTGAGCAAAGCAACACCGCGCTACCGCCCGAATGGCGAAACTGGTAGACGCATGGGACTTAAAATCCCCCGCTCGTAAGGGCGTGCCGGTTCGATTCCGGCTTCGGGCACCATCTTTCAATAAAGGCCTGCGAGCGAAAGCTACGCAGGCCTTTGTTCGTTTACCCTTCGCTATTCTTTTTTTCGCCACGCGCATGGCAGGGCGGAGTGCGAAATCCGGAACCACCAGCCCTTCGCCGATGCCGAAATAGCATCGACAACGAGGGCAAAGCCATGACTGAAGAAAAAACCGAAGTGCCGGAAGAAGTACCGGATCAAACAACCCCGGCGCATTCCACTGAAGAAGAGCGCGAGCGCTTGAAGGACTTCAACAAGGACGGCATCCCGCCGGGCAGTTGCTGATCACCTGTCACCGTGGCTGCGTCACCAGTTCTCCGCTGATCGCATCCATCATCGCCGGATGCTCCTCAGCAGCCACGCGCAAATCCTCGGTGACCCGCAACTCCGCACCCGTCGGCGAATAGGTGGCTGCCGCCGTGAACGGTGCGGGGTTGGCCGGCACCGGGCGTTTGCCGCGGCGCCAGAAGAAAAAGCTGACCATGCTCAAATTAACCACTGCGAAGACCCAGAACAGGCCGTTGGCACCGAACGAGTTCATCACCGGCGAGATCATCATCGGGCTGATGGCCGAGCCCAGCGAGTTGATCAGCAGCAAGCCCTGAATCATCGGCACCAGCGCTTCGGCCGGGGCGCGGTCGGCCGCGTGGCTGACGGCAACCGGGTACAGCGCGAAGACGCCGCCACCGAGCAGAAAAAGCATCGCCGCGAGCATTGTCGAAGACAGCGGCAGCAGCACAATCACCAGTGATAACGCGGTGCACGCCACCGTCAGCAGCGTCAGCACCTGCAAGCGATCGGTGCGGTCGGACCAGCGTCCGACCGGATACTGCAGCAACATCGCGCCGAGAATCGTCCAGGCCATCATGCTGCCGACTTCACCGACGTCCAGACCTCTGCGTTGCAGATACAGCGGCAACAAGGTGTAGATCGCCGCGATGGTCACCCCCGAACCGAAACAGCCGACCAGCCCGGTCGGCGTCACGCCCAGCAGTTGCCGGGGCTTGAGCGGCTCGACCTGATCGAGCAGCGGCGATACGCGCGGCAGGATCACGATCGGCAGCACCGACAACGCAGCAAGCATGCCGGCGACCATGAACGGCGCGCTGTCGCTCATGCCGGTGATGGTCCCGAGCGTCGCCTGGCCCAAAACGCCAGCGCCATACAGGACGATCATGTACAGCGCGAGCAAGCGCCCGCGAATCTTCTCGTCACCGGCCAGCAGCAGCCAGCTCTCGATTACCAGAAACACACCGACCGTGGCCCAGCCGTTGATCAGGCGCAGGACCAGCCAGCCCCAGGTGTCATAGAACAGACCCTGCAACAGGATGGTTACGGCAATCAGCGAGGCGAAGCTGCCGTAGGCGCGTATATGGCCGATGCGCAGAATCAGCCGGTCATTGAACACCGCGCCCAGCGTCAAGCCGATGAAATAGGCCGACGAAACAACTCCGATCATCGTCGCCGAGGCGCCAGCGGCGTCCAGGCGAAGGGTGGTCAGGGAAGACAGAAAACCATTGCCCAGAGCAATAATGAACAGCCCGAGCAGGGGCGCCAGCGCCATGGCCAGCAAACGCGGAGACATAAAAACCTCAAGAAATCGAACAGCGCAACGTGCGCCTCTGCGCATGCGGTTGCCTGGCTGGAACAGGTGTTGTGCAAATGTCTGCCGATCGGGCAGGGCGGTGGCGTCGGCCGACATGGCCAGCCCTGCAAGTGCGCGTCTATGACCAGACGCGCGCTTGCAAGAGCGCGCGGGATTCTACGGCTTGCGCAGGATTTGCCAATAGCTGACGGCTGCGACGTTAGGACGCAGGCAATTTCGAAGTCGAAGAGGAGGCTGAAAACCCACCATCGAGCTCAGCTCTGACAAGGGCCTGCCAGCGAAGCTGACCCAGGCCCTTGCTCGTTTCAGCGCCTAGGTATGCGAAATCAACAAATCACTGATGATGCAGATCGAGCCATCCTCCGGCGGCGTGGCGTCGGTGTAGTCGATCTGGTTGTAGACCCCGCCGTGGAAATTGAACACCTGCGAATTCCAGGTTGAGTCGAGCTGCAAATCACCTGATGTGCCGACAACGCCGTTGTAGTCGACGGTGACGCGGGCCACGCCGTTAGAGTTGGCGCGAATGGTCACCTTGAACTTCGCTCCCAGCGGCACGCCCTTGAGCACCGTGGTGTTGACCGGGGTGGGCTGGTTGAAGCTCTGGCGGAAGCCCATGGTGATGTTGCCTTTTTGCCAGAACACCTTGATGGCCGGGCTGTCGTCGTTTTTCACATGCATCTGCGAGATGACCACCTTCTGCGCAGAGTTGACCTTGGTCACAGTCATCTCCTGATAGTTGAGGTGGTCAGCGGCGCTGGCCAGCGACCAATAAAAGGATTCTTTCCATTCGCAGCGGGTTCGGTGGGTGCTCTTGCTTGAGGCGCCTTTGGTTGGCGCGGACAGTTGCAGCGAACCGTCGGGCAGCACCGTGACGATGCTGGGGAACTGCGCAATCGCTTCGGCGCCGTTGAGCTCCAATGCGACAGGATTGGTTGCCGAAACGGGAACCGGGGTGGAAAGGGTGAGATTGCTGATGTTTACGGCCATGGTTTCTACTCCTGACGATAAAAATCATTGGCACTCCAAGCCTCAGGCCATTCCTGATCCGCACATTTGCCTGCGCGAACTTTCACCACCTCGAGGGCTCAGGAGCATGGCGACGCACGCGGCCGCCGCAAAAATACACAGGGCAGCGGTCACCCCCGTCGCCTCCAGCACTGCACCGAAAATCGGCGTGCCGGCGGTCTGACCCAGTGCCAGCACCAGAAACGGAATGCCCAGCCCCAAGTCCGGGCGATCCGGGAACAGGCGGATGCCTTGCAACAGATAAACGCCTGAAGAAACGATATAGGCCGCGCCAAACAGGCTCATCGCGGCGAGGCCGTAAATGGCAGAAGCGCCAGTGGCTACAAGTCCCAGCGTGCCGGCCGCGATCCCTGCGAGCGCCAGATGCTGCATGCGTGCGACCCCAAACCGGTCGGTCAGGACTCCGGTTGCGCAACCACTAATGCCCGCGGCGCCCAGCACTATCCACGCCCAGGCAATCGACTGATCGGAGAATCCGGCCTCGCTGCGCAGGATGTCGGCACCAAATGTCCAGATCGCAGTGCTCGCCAGGCCCATCAGGAAAGCGCTGGCGCACAGAGGCAATACGCCGGGTCGTCGCAGCATCGGCAGGGAAAAATTCTGCGTAACCTCATGCTCGATTCGGCGTAGTACCGCAAACCAGAGCCAGACCGTGACGCCGATGCCGATCAAGGCAAACAGCGCATAGAGCTGCCGCCATTGCCCGGCCGCCAATATTGCCGCCAAGCCGGAGAACACAATACCTGCCGCCGTCCCAGCATTGATAAAGCCATTCGCGCGCGGACGATCCGCATCATCAAGACGCGCCGCCACTGCGCTGGCCAATGGCGGCGAGGTCAGGCCCGTGCTCAATCCTGCCAGCGCCACGCCGCAGCCCAACGCCAACCCCGACGAAGCGATAACAACCAGGCCCATCCCCAGTGTCGCCGCTGCACCGGCCATTACCGTCAACCCGCGCGGACTGACTTTGCCGTTGCAGATAAACGTCGCAACAATGCCCACACAGTAAGCGGCAAAAGCGCTGCCACCGATCCAGCCAGCAGCGGTCACGCTGAGGGCCAGATCCTGACGAATCTGCGGTAGCAGCAGTCCATAGGCGAAGCGCGCGAGGCCATAGGACAACGCCGTCAGCGCGAACGCTGCCGCGACCAGATTGAAGCTGCGCCGGTCAAGACTCACGGCGAAATCGGATCGCTGGCAGGGAAGGTTTTCTCGACCGCATGCTCGGGCCTGGGCCCCGTGCGATCGGAGATGTAGGGATCATTAGCCATGAGTGTCCTCAAGGATGTCTGTTGCTTAAGTGATTACCGATTCTGATAGCGGACTTGCACCTGGGTTTGATGATTTTCCATCACAGCCGATGGATGGTAGAGCAAAGGGCGAGGGCAGCCCCTCGATTGGCTTGGCGCACGTCGACCTTTGCGAGCAGGCTCGAGGGATTCTTGCGGGTATTGAGGGCAGGGGGATGGCACTTGGAGGGAGGCGAGATCGTGCAGGACCGCACGCCGGGAGAACTGCGCAAGCGTCAGGGAGGTTTCCACGCTGTGGCGGATGCAAGCGGGGGTTGAGAACTGTTGAAAACAGCACTACTGCGGCGAGCGCGTCCAGACTCTGACGTAATCGATGCGAAACACCGACGGCAGGTCAGCATCGTCGACCACACCGAACCAGTCCCACATCGCTTCGCTGTCGAAGACGATTTGCATGGGGAAGTGCCAGTAGTTGTTCTTCGCTTCCCGGACCAATACGCCGTCGACGTACCAGCGCAAAGTCTCGGGTTGCCAGTCGAAACCGTAGACATGGAAGGTATTGGCCAGCCGCCAGGGTGCAATCCAGGTGCTGCCGGAACTCAGGTGTTGATCATTCTGCGGTCTGGCCCAGACATGCGCGTTCATGTTGTAGCGCCGATCAAAGGCTTCGTTGCGGGTCTTGCCGCCGATTTCGAAAATGTCGATTTCCGTGGCATTGTCCGGCAGCCCGGTCCACGCCAGCCAGAACGCACTGGAACCGGCAGAGTTCATCGGTTTCGCCCGGGCTTCGTAATAGCCGTACATCCCCCGTTCGTTGGTTCGCACCATCGCCGAGCTGTAATCCTTATAGCCCAGGGCTACGTATTTTTCCGGCAAGGTCTGTTTGCGGAAAGTGATGTTCAGATTGCCGCTGCCGACCTTGGCGTTCTCCGGCAAAAACAACGCCGGTTTGCGTCCGAGGGAATCAGTACCGGTGGCGTTGTTGACGTGCCAGCGCTCGGCATCGAGGGTGCTGCCGTTGAATTCGTCGGACAGCCGCGTATCGCGTTTCCAGCCGCCGGCATTGGCCTGGTCCGACAACGGCAGATCGGGCGTAACGTACGTCGGGGTCGCGCCTAACGGGCCGACGCGAGTCCAGGCATCGACCTGTTGCGGAATGGCGACCGCCCACTTTTGCGCCAGATACTCGAACACATTGCGGCGTTCTTCCTGGCTGCTGAATGGGCGGTCATAAACCAGTACTTCGGCAATGTCGCCACGCAGAATCTCCGAGGTGCCAACCACGTTGCGCGCCACCGCGAACGGGCCGATCGGTACGTCATTGGTCTCCAGCAAGGCCAGCGCCGGTTCATAGGCGGTGGTCTGCTGCACGCTGATGCCGAAATTCGGCGCGACGTTATCGTTGTCCGCCAGTTGCGGTCGCGAGCTGAACAGTCGCTGCCAGGCCTTGCCGCCGGCCTGCTCGGGCAAGCGCCGCGAGACGACAAAGACTGTCACCGGGCCCTTGGTGGTGCGGATCGCCTGGCCCATGAACGCCGCCGTGCCGCTGAAGCGCACCACGCCGTGGCCGTTGAGGGCGTTGTCGACGTGCGTCGGCAAAGTCGTCGCCGCGCGGTTGTCGACGACCACGTCATTGCCCTTGCCGGATTTATCCAGCCAGCGCACGACCTGGTTTTGCCCCTCCAGTGTCATCGAGGCCGGATCATTGCCGTCCAGCCACAACACCAGGCCGTCAGCCACCGGTCGTGGAATATTGGCGCTGACGCCTGCACTCAGCAGTAGCAAAACCAACAGCAAGCAGCGTGATCTGTTCATGAGTCGTCCCTAACTTGGGTTTGCGCCGTTATTACGTGCCTACCGCCAGCAACGGCGCCGGTTGCGGGCGATAGCCCCAAGGGTTGGTGGTCTGCCAGCGCCAGCTGTCGATGAGCATCTGCGTCAATTCGCGCTGTGCTCGCCAGCCCAGCTCGCGCCCGGCCTTGCTCGCATCGGCGCGGCATTCGGCGACATCACCAGTGCGGCGCGGGGCGAAGCGGTAGGGAATGCGCAGGCCGGTGACGTCTTCGAAGGCGCTGATGATCTGCAACACGCTGTAGCCGTTGCCGGTGCCGAGATTCCATACGTGCAGACCATGTTCATCGTCCTGCAAAACCTGTAGCGCCTTGAGATGACCTTCGGCCAGATCCAGCACATGGATGTAATCGCGAACGCAGGTGCCGTCGACGGTTGGATAGTCGTTGCCATACACGGTCAACGCAGCGCGCTGGCCGCTGGCAACCTCAGTCAGGCACGGCAGCAGATTGTTCGGCCGTCCATTGGGCGCTTCACCGATCAATCCGCTTTGGTGCGCGCCGATCGGGTTGAAGTACCGCAGCACGGCGATGTTCCAGCGCGCATCCGCGAGGGCAAGGTCGCTGAGCAATTCTTCGATCATCAGCTTGGAACGCCCGTAGGGATTGGCCGGTTTGCCGGTGCCGTGGTCTTCGATGATGGGCATGCGGGCGGGCTCGCCGTACACCGTCGCCGAGGAACTGAACACCAGATTGAACACGTGGGCGCGGGCCATCGCCTGACACAGGTTCAGTGTGCCGAACACATTGTTGGCGTAGTAATCCATCGGCCGGCGCACGCTTTGCGCAACCGCCTTGAGCCCGGCGAAATGCAGCACCGCGTCGATCGCGTAGGTGCTGAAAATCTCGTCCAGCAGCGCGGCGTCGCGGATATCGCCCTCGATGAAATCGACGTGCGAGTGACTCAACAGCTCCAGCCGTGCGACCGCTTCGCGGCTGCTGTTGCACAGGTTGTCGAGGATCAGGACCGAGTGTCCGGATTCGATCAGTTGCAATGCCGTGTGCGAACCGATGTAGCCGGCACCGCCCGTGATCAACGTGGTTTTGCGCATGACGACGTGCTCCATTGCGAGGAAATCCGGCTCAGCGGGCGGTGAACACCAACTTGAATTCTTGCGGCCAGCGCGGGTGCAGCAGGCTGTAGGCCAAGGCGTAGGTCAGCGCGCCGACGGCAATGTCGCCGGCCAGGTGCGCGTAGCCGGACAGGCCGGTTTGCCGCGACGTCCACAGCACCACGACGACCATCAGCAGCGAGGCGAACAGGCTGCGGTAACTGGACTGAAAGAAGCAGCGCCAGTCATAACCAATCGCGGCGTGCAGGCCGCGCACCTGCAACGGCGTGATCAGCAGCATGCGCAGCAGCAACGCCAGCGCCGCCGCCATGCCGCCGTAGCTCGCGCCGAGCAGGTAGACCAGCGCGAGCGCGAGCAGGGTGGTGGCGACTTCCGCCTTGAGGGTCAAGTGCGTGCGATTGACCGCCACCAGCGCGGTGGTCGCGTACAGCGCCAGATTGCCCAGCGCTGCCGTGCAGGCGAGCACTTGCAACAAGGGAATCGCTTCGGCCCATTTCGCGCCGAAGATCAGCAGGATGATGTCTTCGGCGGTCAGGGCGATGCCGAAGAACAGCGGTGTCAGTACGAAGCCGCTGATTGCCGTGGAATCGCCGATTATGCCGATCAGCCGTGCCGGTTCCGCACTGCGCCGGGCGAACACCGGCAAGGCGTAACTCATCAAGCCGTTGTAGATCGCCGAGCGCGGCAGGTCGATGATGCGCATGGCGAGGTTGAACATGCCCACCGCATGGGCGCCAGCGGTAAGGCCGAGAATCAGGTTGACGCCACGTTGCAGGGTTTGCGAACTCATCACGTTGACACAGACCGGGAGACCGGAGCGCAGCAGTTCGCCCAGCACCTGGCGGTCGATAAGAAAGGGAATGCGCCGACGTTCGCTGCGCATCAGCACCAGCGTGGAAATGCCGTCCATGATCAGCGCCTGCGCGACCACCGCCCACGGGCCGAAACCCAGCAGCGCCACGGCCACGCCGCCAACCCCGCCAGCCACTTTGCCGAGCAAGGTGCGCGAGGCCAGCAGCCTGAAATTGCCGCTGCGGCGCAGCTGCGCCACATATACCCGCGCCATCAGGGTGAAAAGGATTTTCACCGAGGCCACAGCGGTCATCCAGCGCAGCGCGGTGGACGGCGTGTAGAGCACCACCGCCAGCGAAATCAGCGCAATCGACAGCAGACTGACCAGCACGGCAAACCAGAAAACGCTGCTGATGTGTTTGTCTTCCACCCGCTGCAGGCGCACCAGCGGGTCTTCCAGCATCGACGAGAACAGAATGCCGACCACTTCGACCACGGCGATGATCAGCGTGCCAATGCCCAGCTCCGTCGGCGTCAGCAAATGCGCGTAGACGACGAAGGTAATCATTGACAGGAAAATCAGGCCGAATTTTTCGGTGAAAATCCATACGAGGGTCATCATGCGGCGGTTGGCCATGGCGCGATC
Source organism: Pseudomonas sp. UF-293 (assembly GCF_058245595.1). Classification (NCBI taxonomy): domain Bacteria; kingdom Pseudomonadati; phylum Pseudomonadota; class Gammaproteobacteria; order Pseudomonadales; family Pseudomonadaceae; genus Pseudomonas; species Pseudomonas sp. UF-293. Next base: position 38,521 of record NZ_JBSICA010000018.1, read on the forward strand.
CTCGAAATTCAGCTGTTTCTACCCAGGCTTTTGAAGCAGGCGTAGAGGTAGCGCAGGGTCGGTTTGCCCTGAAAGAAAAACAGCGTCTGCCACGAATGCCCGAGCATCTGCCGGAACACCTCGATGACCCGTCGATGATCGCCGCGCCGGGAAAACGCATTGAGGAATTCCGCGTGGTTGGCGAGAACGAAATACATCCGCTGCTGCTTGTTCAGCCGGGTGCCGTAGCGCGCCAGATACAGCTGGATGAAACGCAGTTTGTGCGGGTAATACTTGTGCGGTTGCGCGGTGATGTTGGCGGCGTTGACGGCGCGCCAGTGCAAAATCTGCGGCACGCTGTGGATCTCGCTGATTTCGGCGATGCGCGTCCACAGCAGGCGATCCTCGGCAAAGCGCAGGCTCTGATCGAAGCCGCGAATGGCGACAATGATCTCGCGCACGGCCAGCACGCCGGACGTGCCGTTGATGATGTTCTCGCGCATGAAATCGGCAAAGTGCTCGCCGTGTTTGCAGCGATCCTCCAATTGGCGTTTGCCGTCGCTGAATTCGCTCATCTGAAAGCAATCGATCAAACCGACTTTGCGTCCCTGTTGGGTCAATTCCGCGTGCAGCGCCAGTTGCTTGTGCAGTTTCTCCGGATGCCAGCGGTCATCGGCATCGAGGAAGGCGATAAAGGTTTCTTCGGCACTGAACACGCCGCGATTGCGCGCACTCGCCGGGCCTTGATTGGGCTGCTGCAACAGGACGATGGGGAAGGGCGCGGCGTAGTGCTTGACGATCTCTGGCCCGGCATCGCTGGAGCCGTCATCGACGACAATGACTTTGTCCGGCAGGCGGGTCTGTGCAGACACCGAATCCAATGTGCGTTGAATGCTGGCGGCGGCGTTGTACAGCGGAATCACCACGCACACGGTGACGGCCGAGGGATCATTCAGCATGGGCGTTGCTCCCTGAAAGTGCCGCGCATCGGCCGGGCGCTGGCGACTGGCAGCGGCTGGGTACGGGCGACGAGGTGGTGGCGGAAGGTCAGGCTGAGCACGCAGAAAATCAGGAACTCGCCAGAGCGGTAGTTGGGGATCACGTAGGCGACGTAATTGGTGACCACAAACAGGCCGATGACCACCAGCGCACAGGCCTGATAGCGCGCCGAATGATCTGCGGTGATTGCCCGATAGCGCTTGTTCAGAGTCTGGGCAAACATCAGCAGCAGCGCGATCAACTGGATCAGACCGCCGTTGAGCAGGGTTTCGACGTAGCCGCTGTGCGCGTTGCCGATGTAGCCCCAGCGCGTGATGAACGCATCGGCATCGCCACTGGCCCAGAACGCACCGAAGCCGTAGCCCTTGAGAAATTGTGCGTCTATCAGCGGCTGCAGCAGCTCCCAGATCAGCGTGCGGTCGGTGAGCGACGGGTCGCGGCCCACCAGTTCCAGCAGTATGGCGTAGTTGGCGTAGAGCACGCCGCACAAGAGGAAGAACACCAGCGTTGCAGCCATGAACGCCAACAGTGAGCGGTTGATGCGCAAGCGGATCAGGGTGATGAAGTACGCATAACTGGCGGTTCCGGCGACGATCAAGGCAATCGCCGTGGCCGACTGCGCCAGGCCAATGGCAATCAACGCGAACAGGCCGTAGAGCATGGCCATTGGGTTGCGCTGGCGGATCATCGGCAGCAGCAACAGGATCGCAATAGCGTTCAGGCGTGCACCGGCATTTTTTTCCGCGAACACGCCGCGAAACGCACCGTCACGGATGCCGCCGGAAATAAAGGCGATGTCCGGGCGAATCAGGGCGAAGATCAGGCCGACCAACGCCGCCGCGCCGATCACACAGCCGAACAGAAAAGCGATGCGTTCCAGGCTGTAGCGCCAGGCAATGAAGCCAGCAAAGAACACCACGCTGAGCAGCGCGACGAAACGCTTGAAGCTGAGCATCGGCTCGCTCGACCAACTGATCGACGCCGCCACGCAGCCCAGAAACAGCAGCAGAAACAGGTTTTGCCGGTAGAAGCTCTTGCTGAGGAACACCTTGTGGCGAATGAAGAAAAACAGCGGCACCAGCAAGGTCAGCAAGCCGCAGACCTGATTGGCCAGATTGCCTTCCAGGTCCTGCTGGGCATCGTCCAGCGTGCTGACGTTGCCCAAGCGCAGAAAAAAGCCGATCACCTGGGTATAAAACAGCACGCCGAACAGGGTGAAGGCGTCGGCCAGCGTCGAATAACGCACTTGCAGGCGGTTCATCTCAGCGCCTCCCAAGTAACGCCTTGAGGTAGGTCTGCACCGCGCGAGCATTGACAAAGCGCGAGGCAGCCTCGATGCGGCGCTGGCGATGCACGGCTCGCGGCGTGGCCAATTGTTGGCTGATCGCGGCGGCGAGCGCGGCGGGGTCGTCGACCTCGACCAAGGGCGCAACGGCGCCATCGCCGAGAATTTCCTGCGGGCCATACGGGCAGCGTGTCGCCACTACCGGCGTGCCGGTCGACAGGGCTTCGACCAAGGCGTTGGGGCTGCCTTCGAAACGCGACGACAAGACAAAACAATCGGCCCGAGCGATTTCGGCGATGGGGTCGCTGGCATACCCCGGCAGATCGCAACGCTGTGCAACGCCGAGCGAGGTCGCTTGGGCCAGCAGTTCGCCGCGCAAGGCGCCTTCGCCGAAAATGATCAGCCGCGCATCGCATTGCGGCAGGCGGGCGAAGGCGTCGATCAAAGTGTCAAAGCCCTTTTGCTGCGCTAGCCGACCCACGGCGACGATCACCGGAGTGGTTTTGTCCTTCAGCCAGGGATGGCTGGGCGCGGCAGCTGGTTTGTCGCGAAAATCGTTGTCGAGCACCGGGTTGTCAGCGGTGGTCACATCGCGCGGGCGGGCGATGGTGGTGTCGACCAGGTCTTCGGCGACACCTCGCGACACGCAGATCACCGGGTTGGGAATCAGCCGGTACAGCCAAGGCGCCAGCCAGTAGGCGAGCTTGACCGACAGGGCCGGGTTGACGTGTTTGTCCCGCGAAAAGGCATTGCGCTCGCTGACATGCAGCCGCGCCAGGGTACCGGACAGTGCGGCGGCGGCAATTGCCACGACGTTGACGTGAGTGAGCACCGCCAGTTGCGCGTCGTAGCGGTTGCTGCGCAAAAAGCGCATCAAAGCGGGTACGGCGGCGGCGCTGCGCGGGCTGTCGAGCAGCACTTGCCTGACCCGAGGGTCGAGCGCCGGTTGATTGATGCCGGCACCGGTGAGCATCAGCAGCGTCACTTCGTTGCCGGCCTCGACCAAGGCACCGGCGAGGCGCACCATCATTTTCTCCGCGCCACCGGCGCCGAGGTCCTGGAGAATGATCAGCAGCTTTTTCATCGGTTCCACACCTGGTAATAGGCCTGAGCGGCGTATTGGCTGGTATAGGGCAGGATCGCTTCGCTGACTGAACGTCGAGCCGGTGTCGCAGGTTCGCGACTGGCCAGACTGTCGAGCATTGCCTCGGCCAGTGCCGGAACATCATTGACACTGACCAGACGGCCGAGGCGTCCGTCATCGAGCAACTCGCGCGGACCGCTGCCGCAATCGGAGGAAATCACAGCGGTCCCCAACGCCAGCGCCTCGACCAGTACCGTCGGCAAGCCTTCGTGCAATGAACTGAGCACCAACACCTGCGCATGGCGGATCAACGGATAGGGATTGCGCAGATGCCCGGTGAAATGCACCAGACGTTCAATACCCAGCCGTTGCGCCTGCGCTTCAAGCTGAGCGCGCAACGGGCCGTCGCCGGCAATCACCAGATACGGCAGCGGGCGTTGTTGCGCCGCCAGCGCATAGGCTTCGAGCAGCAGATCAAAGCCCTTGGTGTCCACCAGTCGGCCGATCCCCAGCCAGTAATGATGGGGCACGCCACCGGGCAGCGGCGCTTGTGCCGCGCGCATCAGTTGTTCGCTGATCACTGCGTTCGGGCAATAACGGATGCGCGGTCGCCCCCACGGCATCAATCCGGCAAGCGACTGGCGCAGACCGTGGGACACCGCGACCACCTTGCCGCTACCGCACAGGTACAGCGCGTACAACAGCCGCAGGCTGGCGCGCCCGGTGTTCTGCTCGGCGCAATCCAGCGCGGCATGGCGGGTGTAAATGACTTTGCAGGGACTGCCCAAGGTGGCGAACCAGGTGCACAGATTGGCCTGTTCCTTAGCGCCGATCAGGTGCGTCACGCCTTCGCGGCGAATCATGCGGCGCAGCAGCACGATCGATCTCAGCCAGCCCGCGAGCCCGCTGCCGCCACCGGCCATGCTCGGCGCGCCGTCGACATTGGGCGAGTCGCCGTTCATGACGAAAAAACTCACCCGTCGACCGTCCGCCAGAAACTGCTCGGCGAGGCGTTGCTGCACGCACTCGACGCCGCCGCCAGTCTGGTAATCCTTGAGCGTGAACAGAATATGCATCGGCACAATCCTCATGGGGCAGTGACATTGATTGCCACTTGCTGGCGCAGAATCAGTTCGGTCAGGCGCAGGGCATTGCTCGGGTAGTCGAGCAGGTAACGCTTGATCGTGTGCGGCTCGCGGTACATGCGGTGGAAGGCGCGCAGGTGCAGGCGATTGATCGCGTCGGGGTAGTAACGCTCGCTGGCATTGGCCTCCTGACGAATGAAACCGCCGCAGGTGAACGCCACGCCGCTGAAACCACCGCGCAGCGCTTGGAGGACAAAGCGCTCCTGCAGGCCGGCGCCAAGGCCGACCAGCAGCAGGTTGGTCCGCTGTCGGCGGATGTCAGCTTGAATTGCCGCACCTTGTTCGGCGTCGAAATAACCGTTGTGCGCGCCGACCAGTTGCAGGCGTGGGTACTGCATGCCGAGCTTGTCGACGAAACGATCAAGCTCCGCCTGCTGCGCGCCGACCACATACACGCGCTTGCCGCGCTGCTCGGACTCGCGCAACACCGGGTCGGCGATCGAGGTGAAATCGAAACTGACCCGTTGCACCGCGCGCCCGGTGATGCGCGACATGAACCCGGACATCAGCATGCCGTCGCAGAAATACGCCAGCGACGGCGGCGGCTGGCGGATGAAACTGCCGACCGAGGCGAAGTTGAGAAAGGAGAACGCCCGGTTCGATTCCAACAGCGCCGGCGAATAACGGTCGAGCAATTCCAGGCGGATCATGACGCGAGATCCTGTGCTTCAGCCGCGCAGGTCGGCCGGCCGACGCTGATGTAGGTGAAGCCGCGTGCGCTGAGGCGTTGCGGATCGAACAGGTTGCGCCCGTCAAAGATCAGCGGATTTTTCAACTGGCGGGCGAGCAATTCGAAGTCCGGTGCGCGAAACGATTGCCACTCGGTGACGATCACCAATGCGTCGGCATTTTTCAGCGCCGCCTCCTTGGTCCCGGCCAGGGTCAGGTCGTCGCGCGGGCCGTAGAGCTGCTGCGCCTGCTCCATGGCTTTCGGGTCGAATGCCTGCACATTGGCGCCGGCACGCCATAACGCCTCCATCAGCACGCGGCTGGGGGCTTCGCGCATGTCGTCGGTATTGGGCTTGAAGCTCAAGCCCCATAGCGCAAAGGTTTTGCCTTCCAGCGCGCCGTTGAAGTGCTCGGCGATCTTGTGGAACAGCGTGCTTTTCTGCTCGTTGTTGCGCGACTCGACTGCGCGGAGCAGGCGCGCATCGATGTCGACGCCGTGGGCGGCATGGATCAGCGCCCGCACATCCTTGGGAAAACACGAGCCGCCGTAACCGATGCCGGGGTAAATGAACTGATAGCCGATGCGTGGATCCGAGCCGATGCCGTGGCGGACCATTTCAATGTCGGCCCCAAGTTTTTCGGCGAGCCCGGCCATTTCGTTCATGAAACTGATCTTCGTCGCGAGCATGCAGTTGGCCGCGTACTTGGTCAGCTCGGCGCTGCGCACATCCATGACGATGATTTTTTCGCGGTTGCGATTGAACGGTTCGTACAGCTCGCGCATCAGCGCTTCGGCGCGCGGGCTGTCGGTGCCGATGATGATCCGGTCGGGGCGCATGCAGTCGTCGACCGCGCAACCTTCCTTGAGAAATTCCGGATTGGAAACCACATCGAAGGTCAGTCCACCACGGCCGCTTTCGGCGAGGATTGCATTGATGCATTCGCGCACCCGATCCGCCGTGCCCACCGGCACCGTGGATTTGTCGACGATGATCTGCTCGCCGCGCAGGTGCTCACCGATGGTGCGTGCGACGCTGAGTACATGCTTAAGGTCGGCCGAACCGTCTTCGTCCGGCGGGGTGCCGACGGCGATCAGCAACACGTCGCCGTGCCTTACGGCGGCGGCCAGATCACTGCCGAATTGCAGGCGGCCGCTGTGATGATTTTCCCGCACCAGGCTTTTCAGGCCCGGCTCGTAGATGGGCAGGCTGCCGTCATTCAAGGCCTGCACCTTGGCCGCGTCGACATCCACACACAGCACGTTGTGGCCGACCTCGGCCAGCGCGGCGCCCTGGACCAGTCCGACATAACCGATACCGAATACACTCACATTCATGGGAAAACCTCATGCGTGGCGGGGTGGGCCAGAGCGCTGGCCGCTGTCAGTAGATGTTTTTCGAGAACAGGGTGAAGGGCGTCTTCAGCAGGATCTTGATGTCCAGCCACAGCGACCATTGATTGATGTAATTGAGGTCCTGGGCGACCCGGCGCTGCATCTTTTCCACGGTCTCGGTTTCGCCGCGATGGCCGGTGATCTGCGCCAGCCCGGTGATGCCAGGCTTGAGCCGATGCCGCGCCATGTAGGCGCGCACCTTGCCGGTGTAATAGATGTTGTGGGTAACCGCGTGGGGGCGCGGGCCGACCAGCGCCATGTGGCCGAACAGCACGTTGAATAGCTGCGGCAGCTCATCGATCGAGCTGCGTCGCAGAAAGCGTCCCAGCGGTGTGACGCGGTCGTCGTCGCGGGTGGCCTGACGCACTTGCTGATCGTCGTGCACGCGCATCGAGCGGAATTTCCACACGCGGATCACTTCGCCGTCGCAGCCATGGCGGTTCTGCTTGAACAGCACCGGCCCCGGCGAGGTCAGCTTGACCGCGATGGCGACGCCGAGCAGCAGCGGGCTGAGCAGAATCAGCGCTACCGCTGCGACGCTGCGTTCGAACAGGTCCTTGCAGAACAGGCTGCCGGGGTGCGAGGTGAGCAGGCTTTCGTTGAGGTAAATCGCCGGCATCCGCTCGATCTCGGAGATCGAATGATTGAGCAAGACCATGCTGCCCAGATCCGGAATCCACACCACGTCGACGTTCATGTCGAGCAGGTTGATGTACAGCGCTTCGATGGTCGCTGCCTCGGCCATCGGCAGCACGATGTATACGCGCCGCGCCTGCAAGCGGGTGATGATTTCGCGAATGTCCTCGACCTCGCCGAGCAGCGGCAGGATGCTCGGCGCCGGGCCGCTGTCGGCTTTCGCCGCGACAAAGCCCAGCAGCAGCGCACGATCCGGGTCGAGCAGTTTGCGCGCCAGTTCATGGGCGGTCGGGCAGGTGCCGATGATCACCGCGCGGCGCTCGTTGCAGATCATCTTGGTGTAAAGACGCACGAACAGGTGTAGCGGCAGAAACGTCGCCGCCTGGGCGAGAAAACCCACCACGGCCCAGACAATCACCACTTGCCGCGAGAACAACGCGCTGGTCTGGGTGACGAAGGCGATGCTCATCAGCAGCCCGAGCAGAATCAGCCAGCCGGCCAGCAACCGCCCCAGCCCGACCAGCAGGCCATGGCGCTTGTGGTAGACCTGCACCAGGCCGTAGACCGGCATCGAGCCAAGCACCGTGAGGATGATCAGCAGCCGATATTCACTGGGCAACTCGCCGATGCGCCAGTGCACCAGCACGATCAGCAACAGGTTGACCAGGGTCATTGCGCACAGCCATTGCACCCAGAAGGTGAGGCCACGACGGTGTGCCATTTGCGCGGAATATTGCGAGGTCATCGGCGCGATCTCCGATTCGTCGAACAGGGAAGGAAAGGCTGCGGCCGGGCGGCACGGCCCGGGGGATCAGCGCGGGGCGAAGTCGTAGTCGTAGAAGGAGCGGGAATGGCCATGGCCGTACTTGCGCGCCTTGCGCAGATCGACCTGATTGAGCACCACGCCGAACACCGGCGCCTGGCTCTGCTGCAACACGGCAATGCTCTTGCGCACCTGGCCGACCGGCGTGCTCTGCGCCTTGACCACGTAGATCACCGCGTCGGAATGCTGCGCCAGCAACAGCGCGTCACTGACAATTTCGGCGGGCGGCGAATCGATGATGATGTGCCGGTAGCGCGACTTGAGAATCTGCAACAGCCGGCCGAGGCGCGGCGAGCTGAGCAAATCCTGCGCGGGCGCCACGGCGTTGCTCGAACTGCTCGAGGCTTTGAGCCGTGGTGCATCGAATGGGTCCAGCGCCGATGGCGACAGGCAGCCGGCCGGGAGCATGTCGAGATTGCCGACGCTGCGGATGCAGTCTTCCAGCCGCGCGGTGCCAGCCATGAGGTTGGCGAGGCCTGGGCTCTGCGGCGGGAAATCGAAGTTCAGCGACAGTGTCGGCTGACGCATGTCGGCATCGATCAGCAGCACCCGTTCCAGTGGCGCCAGCGACGAGGCGAGATTGTTGGCGATGGTGCTTTTGCCTTCGCCGGACACCGAGGACGTGACCAGCACCACCTGCGCCGGCCGTTCGTTGTTTTGCAGCATCAGCCAGGTGCGCAGGTTACGGATGGTTTCGCAGAAGCGCGGGTGGTCGTTGTCCTCGAACAGCCGCGCCAACTGCCGCCGGCTCTTTTTCATCACCAGCGGCACGACGCTGAGCAGCGGCACATTGAGCAGGCTCTCGACGGTGTCGTCAGTCTTGAAGGTGTTGCTCAGCGTGTCGAAGAGAAAGGCGAGGGCGACGCCGACGACCGCAGCCACCAGCGCGACAATGGCGAGGATCAGATTCTTGCGCGGTTTGCTCGCTTCCAGCGGCGCGATCGCTGGGTCGACGATGCGCGCCTTGGCCGAGTCCATGTCCGAGGTGGCGGCGGTTTCCTTGAGGCGGGTGACGAAGGTTTCGTAGAGCGCTCGGGTGCTGTCGACTTCACGCTGGAATTCGCGTAGCTGGAATTCCTTGCGCGAAATGTCCTGAATCTGCGCCTTGTTGCTGTTAAAGGATTTGCGCAGCGCGTCTTCGCTGGCCACCGCCAGTTGATACTGGCGCTCGATGCCGGCGACCACTTGCTGCACTTGCAGGCGCAGGCTATTGGCCGCCGTCCGTTGTTCGGATCGGGCAGAAATCAGCGCCGGGTGCTTGGGCCCATAACGGCCGGACAACTCCTCGACTTTGGCCTGGGCCTTAGCCAGATCGCCCTGGAACTGCTGAATCAGCGGGTTACTCAGCACTGCCGGAACGCTCGACAAACGACTGATGTCGCCGTTGCTAAGGGCTTGCGCCTGACGGAACTGGCTCTCCGCTTCAGCACGGTCGCGGCGCGCGTCGATCATGCGATTGCCGGTCATTTGCAGCTCGTTGGCACTGATGGTGGCGACGCCGTCGACATCGACCAGACCCTGTTCCTCGCGATAGGCCTGCAACTTGTTTTCGGCCACGCGCAGGTTGTCACGCAGTTCGACCAGGCGGGTGTTCATCCAGCTGGTGTTGTTTTGCGAAGACTTCAGGCTGGTGTCCTGCTGGCTGTCGATGAAGCCTTGCGCGAGGGCGTTGGCCACCGCCGCAGCGAGTGCCGGGTCGGGCAGTTCGACGTCGATCTCCAGCAATTGACTCTTGCCGACAAACTTGACGCTGGTGTGCAGCATCAGGTTTTGCGTGACGTCATTGAACACTTGCTCTTCGGTTGCTGGCGGCTTCGGCGGCGGCAGCAGATCCAGCCATGGCAGCCATTGGTCGCGATTTAGCTCCGCCAGCCATTGGCGCGGGGTGAACCAACTCTGCGCCTGCTGGCGTGGATCGGTGATCGGGTGAGTAGTCAGGCCAAGTTTGCGCACGGCGCGCTCGGCCAGTTCCCTCGATTGCAGCAGGGCTTGCTGGGTCTGCAAGTAATCAGTGGTGGTGGCGCCGCCGGATTCGGCGGCCTGCTGAAAACTCAACACCGGTGGCGTCTTGTCCTTGATCAGCAACGTCGCACTGCCGACGTATTGCGGCGTGATGAACGACAGCGCCACCACGGCCAGCGCGCAACTGAGCAGCACAAGCCAGGCGATGTTCCACTTCGCCGACCAGATCACCCGCCACAGATGCAGCAGATCAAGGGTGTCCGACTCATCAGCGGCTTGCGTTGGCAAGTGGCCCTGGAGCGGACGTTCGAGGTAGGTGCTTGGGCTGTTGTCCATGATCAGAAAAAGCCTTGTGCAATGGAAATGGTGTCGCCGGGGGCGATGACGGTGGTGCGCGAAATGTTCTCAGTGACCGGTGGGCCGCCACTGCCGCGCAGGATCGTCACGCGTTTCATCGAGGCGCGTTCGGTCAGGCCGCCACCCAGGGCGATGGCTTTTTCCAGGGTCAGGCCGGGCTGAAACGGATAGCTGCCGGGCTTCTGCACCTCGCCGTTGATGTAAAACGGGCGGTATTCGATCTGGCTGAGGCTGACTTTCGGATCGACCAGATAGCCTTGCTTGAGACCGTCGACGATCTTTTGTTCGACCTGATTGGGCGTCAGGCCCTTGGCTACGATTTCGCCGAGAAACGGGTAGGAGAACGTGCCGGCATCATTGAGGCGGATCTTCTTGAAGCTCAGTTCCGGCTCGCCGAACACGATGATGCGCAAGACATCGCCAGCGGCCAGGCGGTAATGGGTGTCGGTGTCCGCCGCCTCGACCGTGGGCACTGTCCAGAGCAGCAACAGCAGTAAAATCAGGCGCGTGTGCATGGCCCAACCCTCCTAAAGACTGACGTCGAACGTGATCTGGAAAACATTGCGGGTGAAGCTTTCGTTGTCGGCATCGGAGTCGTTGTCGCGGTGGCGGTAGGCGACTTCGACGTCCAGCCAGCGGCGCATTTCGTAATTCACGCCGAGTTTGTAGTCCTGCAGGTCGTCGCTGCGGTCCTGGCCTTCGTAGACGTAATGGCCCATGCCAGCTTCAGCGACCGTGGTGATGCGCTCGGTCCAGCCGTGGCGCCAACCGATCTGGGTGAAGGTGGCCTTCACCGCGTCGGAGCCGTCGTCGCCCTCGGCCATGGCCTGGCGCGCGAGAAAGGTGAAGGTCGAGTAGGTGCGCGGTTTCCACGCCAGATCCACTTGCCAGGTGGGGTTGCTCAGGTCGTCGGAACCGTTCTGGTCGAAGTTCTTGCGCTCGTAGCCGACGCGCAGCTTGCCGGTGGTTTTCGCCGTCATGTCCCATTCGGCACCGGCCAACACTGCATCGGAGCGGCTGCTGCGCGGGCTGTTCGATTGCAGGTAGTCGAAGCGGGTGTGGTCGTATTCGAGCAGGCTGCGGGTCTTGCTGCCGAGGCGGTGATACCAGGTGGTGGTCAGGTTGCTGGTGTCGCGTTCCTTGTCATCGTTGATGCCGTCGGAGTTGTCGTAGCGCAGCCTTGCGTAACTGGCGCCGAGGTCGATCTGGTTCAGCGCACTGCGCGCGCCGAAGGTGTAGACGCCGCCGACGCGCTGGCTCTCGATCTTGTCGTTGATGCCGTCGACGGCGGTCGAAGTGGTGCGCTCGTATTTGCGCGCCTCGGCTTCGAGTTTCAGCCGATGCCGATCGGTGAATTCCATGATGCTGTCGGCGCGCAGCCGCTGGGCGGTGTTCGAAGCATCCGAGGCGCTGTGGTAGATGTAGCGGGTCGGTTCCCAGATCACCCGCGTGGCACTGTTGCGGTCCTCGGCCTTGAGCTCGAAGGCTGGCGCCAGGCGGGTGACCATGGTCGATTCGACATCGTGTTCGACTTCGCGAAAGTTGTCGTCGTAGCTTTCCGACAAAGCAAAGGTCGGGGTGAAATCGAAGCCGTAGACATTGATCGCTTGCGGCTCGACGCTCCAGGCTTCGGGTGCGCAGCAGGCGACGGCTAAAATCAGGGAACAGCGAGGCTTCAGAGCCATGGATCACGCTCCGGATGAAGGGGGTCGGTGTCAGGGCGAAGCGGATCCGGACTATTGTCGCTGGCGTTCGAGGTAACTCAGCGGGACGCTGACGTGCTGTTGGCGGTTGAGGAAATTGAGCAGCATCATCACGCGCTCGTCGCCCTGCATGGACAGGAACACGCCTTCAAGCGGGGACAGTGGACCCTGGACGATTTGCAAAGAATCGCCGGGCTTGAGCGTCGGCTCCGCAGGAAAGCCGATCGACTCCTGACTGCGCTCGCGCAGTTGCGCAATCACGTCCTCGTCGACCCGGGCCGGTACATGGTTGAATTCAACGATGCGGCTGACACCGCGGGTCGAGCGAATCGGCGCCCAGTTGTCGTCGCGGCTCAGTTGAATGAACACGTAGCCGGGAAACAGCGATTCGAGTGTTCGTTGGCGTTTGCCTCGAATACTGCGCTCGCTCATCAGCTGCGGCCGGAAGGTTGAATAGTTCTGTTGCTGCAGATTGAGTTGTGCCCGTTCATCCTGGCGGGGCTTGCACTGCAATAAATACCAGTTAGAGCCGTTGCGGCAAACCGTTAGCATGCTGGAGTACTCCATACATAGCGATCGTTTAAGCAGGGCGGCCGATAGCGTGGGACGAGCCGTCATGCTTGCTAGTAGGTAGTAGGCTGATCAAGGCAAAGTGCCGAGCCAGATGCATCAATGTTTATTGGCAGAAGAAGTGTTTCAAAAATGAATCAACTTGATTGGGTTGTTGTTATATCCATGGCCGTCTTGGCTATAACGAATCCGCGCTTTTGTTTAAGCAAAGCTACCGCACGGTTCGCAGTTGCGACCTTCAGGATCCAATTACATAAATAGCCAGAGAACAGAAAAGTGCGCGTCGGCGCGAGCTCATCGGGCAGTGCTAAGTTATCGGCCAGTCTTCGCAAGCTGTCAATTGCTAACAGTCAAAAACATTACCTTTCATCCGCTGGCGTTGACAGCGTTTCGTAACGCATTGATTTTAAAAGATGAAAATTATTCGTCGGAATTTTTAAACTTTTCCAAGTTATTGAAGTCGAGGCGTTTAGATGGCGGGCGTGATAGCAAATTAGTTTCAATCTTACATGTTTCGGTTCGTAAGAAGTTCGGCTTTTAAATGCCTTGCGTCGGATGCCGCTGGTCGTGATAACTAAGCTCGTCTATGAATAGTTGCCGTCGTTCGCAGGCAAGTGTTCAGACGCATATGTCCCCTTTAAGTCAAACCGGTGGGTCGAGATAATCATGAGTGTTCTGGTGACGGGCGCAGCAGGCTTTATCGGTTATCACACCGTCAGGCGTTTATGCCACGAGGGTTTTGAGGTTATTGGTGTCGACAATCTCAACGCTTATTACGACGTCGAACTTAAACAGGCGCGTCTGTACAGATTGCAAACGCTGGCCAACTTCACTTTCCATCGGCTGGACATTGTCGATCAGGCTGCGTTGACCGCGTTGTTCGCGCACGGCCACTTCAAACAGGTCATTCACTTGGCCGCGCAGGCCGGGGTGCGCTACTCGCTGGACAATCCTGATGCGTATGCGCAATCGAATCTGGTCGGGTTTCTCAACGTATTGGAAGCTTGCCGTCGCCATCCGCCGCAGCACTTGATCTACGCCTCGAGCAGTTCGGTGTACGGCGCCAATACCAGGATGCCGTTTGCAGAAGACGACCCGGTCGACCAACCGGTTTCGTTGTACGCCGCGACCAAGCGTGCCAACGAACTGCTCGCCCACAGTTACTGCCATCTCTACGGTTTGCAAGCCACCGGCCTGCGCTTCTTTACCGTGTACGGCCCGTGGGGGCGGCCGGACATGGCGCTGTTCAAATTCACCGAAGCCATGCTGCACGGGCGCGCCATCGACCTCTACAACCAGGGCGAAATGGCGCGGGATTTCACTTACATCGATGACATCGTCGAGGCGATTTTGCGCTTGCTCGACAAACCGCCCGCACTCAGCGCCGAGCGTGGTACCAACCGGCTGTTGAATATCGGCCGCGGCAGTCCGGTGGCGCTGATGAGCTTCGTCGAATGCCTGGAGCAGGCACTGGCCATCAAAGCCCAGCGCCGTTATCTGCCGATGCAGGAGGGCGATGTATTGAAGACCTGGGCCAACGTAGCGGCGCTGGAACGCTGCATCGATTTCCGCCCGCAGGTGCCGATCGAGCAGGGCGTGCAAGCGTTCGTGCAGTGGTATCGCGAGTTCTATCAGGTCTGATTCAGTGCAGGGTGACGGCCCTGCGACTTTCACCAATGCGGATCCGGTCGAGGGCGCGGTTCAACGCATCCAGCGCATCCAGCAGCGCGTTGGCCTCGGCTTCACGCCCGTCGCCCCACAGGCGTTCGGCCATTTTGTTCAAGGCCAGAATCGCACGCTCGATGTCGGCTGCACTGGCGGTGTCGTTGGGGGCTGGTGGTTTTTCCGGCATTCAGGGTTCCTCGGCGGTCGGCACACCATACCGCCAAGGCGCCGAGCAATACAGCCACAAGTATCCCCGATCAGCAGCGGACGCAGTTTGGTCAGCGATTAGCCTCAGTCAACCCCGTCTCGATAAACCGCACCGAACTCTCCAGCGCCTGCTGCCCCTCGGCCAGCATGCCCGCGTAGAAATGCCAGGCGTGAAACATGCCGGGCCACACTTCAAGATTGACCCGGACCCGGTTGTCCGCCAGGTGATTGGCCAGACGCATGGCGTCACTGAGCATCAGTTCGTTTTCGCCGATCTGCACCAGAATCGGTGGCAGTCCGGTGACGTCGGCGAACACCGGCGAGGCCAGCGGATGGTTGGCCAGGGTGTCGCCGAGAAAGGCTCGCGCGAGGATGTCCAGCACTGGCTTGGAGTTCAGCAGATCAAGGCCTTCACGATTGCTCATGGAGGCGCCGGTGTGTTCGAGGTTGGCCCATGGCGAAATTGACGAGCCCACCGCAGGCAATGGCAAGCCTTTGGATTTTGCCGCGACCATCACGCTGACCACCATCGCGCCACCCGCCGACTCGCCTGCGAAGGCAATCTTGCTGGCGACGACGCTCTGCTCAAGCAACCACTCATAGGCGCGCAAAGTGTCATTGATGGGGGTGGGGAACTGATGCTCGGGTGCGAGGCGGTAATCCGGCATGTACACCCGCGCGCCAAGCATTTTTGCGTAGTTGCCGCCAATGCCGTGGTAGCCGTCAGGTCGACCGACGATGTAGGCGCCACCGTGGATGTACATCAGCACCGCGTCGGTCTTGAGCTCATCCGGAGTCACCAGCGTAGCGGGCACGCCGCCCATGTCGACTGTTTCAAACCTCACGCCAGCCGGCGGCTGATTCTGCCCGAGCATTTTTGCGTAGGCATCGCGGATGTCGCTCATCTTTGTGGTGGTATCGGTGCCCTTGAGCACGGGTACCAGATCGCTGAGGCTGTTGGCCCAGGTTTGCACGGCTGCTTTTACTTCAGTGTTCATATGACCTCGATCAGGCGTTAGTGATGGCTTAACTAATCGAGATGTTATGCTCATGATTGGGGAATAGGGTTCCCCATAACCGGTGCCAACCCGCCTGAATGCCAAACCCGGAGGCCTCATGGAACTGCATAACCTGAACGACATTGCCGCCTTCGTCGCCTCGGTGGATACCGGAAGTTTTACGGCGGCGGCCAGGCAACTCGGGCTGACTCGCTCGGCCGTCGGTAAATCTATCGTGCGGCTCGAATCGCGTCTGCAGGTCCGCCTGCTGAACCGCACCACCCGCAGCCTGAGCCTGACCGACGATGGTCGGGTGCTGTATGAGCGATGTGTGGGCATCTTGCAGGATCTGGACGAGGTCGAAGAGGCTTTGGCGTTCCGCCGTTCGACGCCCAGCGGCCGCTTGCGCATGAGCCTGCCGGTAGCACTGGGCCGGCTGCACGTTGTGCAGCACATCGAGCGCTGCTTGAGAGACTGGCCGTCGCTCGCCATCGACGCGACGTTTTCCGATCGGCTGGTCGACCTGATCGACGAGGGTTTCGATCTGGCGATTCGCATCGGTCCGCCCAAGGAAGACTCCGGGCTACTCACGCGCACGGTGGCTTACCAGCAAATGATCACCTGTGCTTCGCCCAATTACCTGAATGAACATCCGGCACCGCAGACACCCGAAGATCTCGCCGGGCATGCGTGCCTGCACTTCGTCAGCGGTGGCCGATTGCTGCCGTGGAATTTTCGCGTCAATGGTCAGCCTGTGCCGGTCATTCATGCCGGGCGGCTGCAGATGGACAGCGCTGAGGCCTTGCATCAGGCGACTGCCGCAGGCCTCGGTATCGCGACGTTGCCATCCTATGTGGTCAACGATGACTTGCGCAGTGGCAAGCTCGTGCAGTTGCTCGCAGATTACGCCGAGGCTGCCGAGCCGATCCGGGTGATTTACCCGAGCAAGCGACACCTGTCGCCGAAGATTCGGCTGTTCATCGACAGGCTGGTGGAAGCGTGGTCGCCGGCGCCTTGGGACTGATCAGCGGCGATAGAAGCTGTGCCGCAAATTCACAGCAGGTGTGCTTTTTCAGCTATATCCAGCCAATCTCGGCGAGCCGTACTCTTGCAAACAGTGGCGCAGAAACTTGCGTGTCATCGCCACTGTAATCCGACGATGTCTGTGCTCGGCACGGATCATTTGAAGGAACAATAAAAACAATATCTGCGGGAGATGAATCCAATGAGACTCGCTCAAGAGGAAGCCGTGGCCGTGGCGGCTACCGCGAAAAGCTGGCTGAAAGCTGCCGGCATCCTGCTTTGCCTGTCCACTCCGGTTGCCGCGCTCGCGGACATCAGGATCGGTGCGCTTTATCCCCTGAGTGGATCCCTGGCGTTGCTGGGCGACGAGAGCTTTCGTGGCCTCGAACTGGCCGTCGCCGAACGAAATGCCTCGGGCGGTTTGAAGGGCGAGCCGATCAAATTGCTCAAGGCCGACGCAGTCGATGCGGGACAAGCGGTCGGTGCCGCGCGCCGGCTCACCTCTGTTGAGAACGTCACTGCTGTATTTGGCAGCTATTCCTCGGCGCTGTCATTTGCGGCTACGCAGGTGACGGAGATGGCGGGGGTGCCATTTTTCGAGTTGGGTGCGGTGTCCGACCACATCACTGAGCGTGATCTGAGCTACGTGATGCGCAGCAACCCGACCGCCAGGAATTTTGCCGAAGGCACCATCACCGCCATCACGGAGATTGTCAGCCCATCGCTCAAGGTCGATCCGAAACAATTGAAGGTCGCGATCATCCACGAGGATGCGCTGTACGGTACGACCATCGCCGGGTTTCAGAAAAAAATCGCTCAGGAGCAAGGTCTGAATGTGGTCGAGGTACTACCGTATTCGGCCAAAGCGGTCGATCTCTCATCGCTGATCCTGCGTTTGAAAGGCGCCCAGGCGGATGTGGTATTGCAGACCAGTTATCAGAACGACACGACGCTGTTTTTCCGCCAGATCCGCGAAGCCGGTTTCAGGCCCAAAGCCGTTATCGGCGCCGGCGGCGGCTATTCCATGCAGGACACGGTCAAGGTTGTCGGCGCAGCCAATATGGAGGGCGTGCTCGATGTCGATTTCCCACAGTTCCAGACCAATGAAAACGGCGCTCCCGGTATCGGTGCGTTCGCCAAGGCATACAAGGATCGCTATGGCAGCGAACCGCGCTCGGGCCACAGCCTGATCAACTATGTCGGGGCGAAGATATTCCTCGATGCCATGGAAAACAGTACTTCGCTGGACGCCGATGCGATTCGTGCCTCGGTGGCAACCATCGATATTCCTCTCGGCGGCACGGCTGCCGGCATCGGTGCCAGGTTTGGCAAGAACGGCCAGAACCAGCGCGCCAATACGGCAATCATGCAGTGGCAGAACGGACTGCTGAAAACCGTTTACCCCCAGGCAGCCGCCGTTGCCCAAGCGCGTTTTTCCGACCAACCCTGATAGCTGAACCCGCAATCTGCTGAAGCTTGTTCATTGAGCTTCACGGGTTCGTTCGCTCGCAAAGAGGGCGCCAACCGTGGAAATTTTCATCCAGCTCCTGTTGAACGGCTTATTGCTCGGTGGCACGTTGGCCATCATCAGCATCGGCCTGACGTTGATTTTCGGCATCGTGCGTGTGGTCAACTTCGCCCATGGCGAGTTTCTGATGATCGGCCTGTATGCCGTGTATTTGCTGAATTCGCACTTCGGCATCCACCCGTATATAGCGATCATTCCTGCGACGATCCTGTTGTTTGCCGCTGGTGCGGCAATGCAGCGTTTCATCATTCAGCCGTTGCTTGGCGCTGAGGGACATATCCAGATTTTCGCCACCGTCGGCGTCTCGATTGCCCTGATGAACGGCGCGTTGCTGATCTTCGGTGCCGACGTCATGACGGTGAAGAACATCAGCGTCGGTACGACGACCGTCAGCTTCGGCGCCTTTCGCGTCAGCAGCGGTCAGTTGATCACGTTTGTCGCGTCGCTCGCACTGGTCGCGGGGCTGCACTGGTTTTTGCAGAACACATTTCTCGGCCGGGCTGTCCGCGCTACTGCACAGCATCGCAACGCGGCGCAACTGATGGGTGTCAACGTCAAAAACATCTATGTGTTTGCCTTCGGCCTGGGTTGCGCCTGCCTGGGCGTCGCCTCGGGACTGATCGCTCCGCAATATCCGGTCTTTCCAACCGTTGGCACTTTCTTCGTGTTGACGGCGTTTGTGATTGTGGTGCTGGGCGGCCTGGGTAGCCTGTCCGGCGCACTGATCGGTTCAATGCTGATCGGCATCGTCGACAGTCTCGCCGGTTACTACATCGCGCCGGACCTCAAGGAGGTCGTCTACTTCACGATTTTCCTGGGCATCCTGGTGTTTCGTCCGACAGGTCTTTTCGGCGCCGGTCGCGGGTCTGAGTGAGGAAGATGTTCATGAATATTTTGCACCCGCGTGTCTATGTCAGTGCACTGGCCCTGGCGCTGTTACTGATCATTCCATTGAGCGTTGGCTCGCCGTTCGTTTATCACCTGTTCATCCTCATATGCAGTTATGCGGCACTGGCCAGTGCCTGGAACATCGTCGGCGGGTTTGCCGGCCAGCTGTCGTTGGGGCATGCCGTGTTCTACGGGGTGGGCGCTTACACGACGACGCTGCTGATGATGAAACTGGGCATCAGTCCATGGATCGGCATGTTCGCTGGCGCAATCCTGTCGTCGATTGTCGCGGTGTTGATCAGTTGGCCATGCTTCAGATTGCGCGGGCCGTTTTTTGCCTTGGCGACCATTGCGGTGCTGGAGGTCGTGCGTCTGGTGGCGATCAATCAGCATGACGTGACCGGTGGTGCGGCGGGGCTGGGCGTACCGCTGAAGCTCGGTTTCGAGTGGATGTTGTTCCGCCCGCGCTGGCCATACCTGCTGATTGCCTTCGCCTTTCTGCTCATCACATTGGCAGTGTCGTGGAAGATCAAGAATTCCCGACTGGGTTATTACCTGATCGCCGTGCGTGAGCGTGAAGACGCCGCCCATGCGGTGGGCGTGAACTCGGTCAAGGTCAAGCTGATCGCCGTAGTGTTGTCCGCATTTATCACCAGCCTGGTCGGCAGCTTTCATGCGATGTACCTGACCTTCATCGAACCCGGCTCGATGTTCTCTCTCGAGATGTCGATTCAGATCGCCATGTTCGCGTTGATTGGTGGACTGGGCACGGTATCGGGACCGCTGATCGGCACTTTGCTGGTGCTGCCGCTGGCTGAACTGGCACGCGGCTGGCTTGGCGATCTGGGCAGCGGGGTGCACGGTCTGGTCTATGGCATCGTGCTGGTCGTGGTGGTGCTGACTATTCCGCAAGGCGTGGTGGGGCGTTTTGGGGCCCGGATATTTGGCTGGATCGACTCATTGCCCGGCGGCCGTCGTTCGATGGCAAATACAGAAGCACCGATCGGGCCGACCTTGGCGCAAGCCCACTCGGCCACGCACGGTGAGCCGGTTCTGCTCGCAGAAAACCTGCACAAGTTCTTTGGCGGACTGCACGCCACCAACGATGTTTCGCTGAGCTTGGCCGAAGGCGAAATCGTGGGTGTGATCGGCCCGAACGGCGCCGGCAAAACTACGGTGTTCAACCAGCTCTCCGGGTTTCTTCTGCCATCCAAAGGCCAAGTGAAAGTGCGCCTGCTCAATGGCGACTGGGTCACCCCGAACAGCCCGGCCGAGTTCGCCCGGGCAGGCATTGGCCGAACCTTTCAGATCGTGCAGCCATTCGCTGATTTGAGTGTCTGCGAAAACATCATGCTCGGTGCATTCATGCACACCGCCGACGCGAAGGAGGCGAGGGCGATCGCCGAGCAAGTCGCCGAGCTGACCGAACTCACCGCGCTGCTCGACACCCGGGCGCGCAACCTGACGGTCGGCGGCATGAAGCGCCTGGAAATGGCCCGCGCTCTGGCGACCCGCCCGCGCATTCTGTTGCTCGACGAAGTCATGGCCGGCCTCAACCCGACGGATGTTGCCAAGGCCATCGCAGTGATTCGCCGGGTGCGTGATTCGGGCGTCAGCGTGTTGATGATCGAGCACCTGATGCAAGCCACCATGAGCCTTTCTGACCGCATCGTCGTGATCAGTTCCGGCACGCTGCTGATGCAGGGCGCGCCTCACGATGTGATCAACGATCCTCAGGTTATCGAAGCCTACCTCGGTAAGGAGTACAGCCATGCTTAAACTCGACAACGTCCACAGCGGCTATGGCGGTACGGAGATCCTTCGTGGCGTGTCGTTCGAGGTCAATGCCGGTGAGGTGGTGACCATCGTCGGCGCCAACGGCGCCGGCAAAACCACGACCCTGCGCAGCTTGTGCGGCATCGTCACACCGTCCCAAGGCACGATCGAATTCGAAGGTCAGCGCATCGATGGCAATCGCCCCGATCAGATTGTCGACGCGGGCCTGACGCTGATACCGGAGGGGCGCCAGTTGTTTCCCTTCATCAGCGTGCGCGACAACCTCTTGATGGGCGCCTACAAACGCAGTGCACGAGCGGGCTACAGGCAGCGTCTGGACAATGTTCTCGATCTGTTTCCGAGGGTGCGCGAACGTCTTGATCAGAACGCCGGGACACTGTCGGGCGGCGAACAACAAATGGTCGCCATCGCCCGGGGCCTGATGGCCGAGCCGAAATTGTTGATGTTTGATGAACCCTCGCTGGGCCTGTCGCCGCTGCTGGTGTCGCAGGTCTTCGAGATCATCAACAGGATTCTCCAGCTGGGCACCACCGTGTTGATCGTCGAGCAGAACATCGTTCATACGCTGCGCATTGCTCATCGAGGTTACGTGCTGGAGAACGGCGAAGTGGTGCTCAGCGGCACCGGCCAGGAACTGCTGGAAAACCCGCACGTCAAGCGTGCTTATCTGGGGCTCTGACCCAGTCCATACATCTGCAAGTGAGAACAGCTCATGACTCATTCCAGACACGCCGGGCGCACCGTATTGGTCACCGGTGCCGGTGGCGGCATCGGTGCGGCGATCGCGCGGTTGTATTGCGAAGAAGGTGCAGCCGTGGCGCTACTCGACGCTGATGCCGACAAGGTGCAACAGCAGGCCGGGGCGTTGCGTGATGCGGGTTTTGCGGTCGCGTGGGCGCAGGCTGATGTCGCGAGTTTTCAAGACTGCGCTGCTGCATGCGAGCGCGTGCAAGGTGTGCTCGGCCCCATCGATACCCTGATCAACAACGCCGGCATTTCGCCGAAACACCACGGCGCACCCGCGCCGATCTGGACCATGGCGCCGGATGAGTGGCTGCGGGTGGTCGATATCAACCTCAATGGCTCCTTCAACCTGGTGCGAGTGCTCGCGCCCGGCATGGTCGAGCGCCGGTTCGGGCGCATCGTCAATATGTCTTCGGTGGCGGGCAGCGCGTTCTTGCCGATTGTCGCAGCGCACTACAGTGCGACCAAAGCCGCAATCATCGGCTTTACCCGCCACTTGGCCGGCGAACTCGGGCCGTTCGGTGTCACCGCCAATGCGCTGGCACCGGGACGAATCGAAACGCCATTGCTCAAGACCGTACCGGCCCAGGCCAATCAAGCCGTGGTCGACGAGACACCGCTGCGCAGGCTGGGCACACCGCTTGAGGTGGCAAGGGCGGCGTGTTTTCTCACGTCAAGCGAAAGCGACTTCATTACCGGCCAGGTGGTTGATGTCGCGGGCGGCTGGTTGATGCGCTGATGACTTCTTGCGAGGACGTTTGTCATGGTTAAAACGATGGGATTTCCCGGTCGCTACGAGCAGGGTCCGAATGCATTGCGACAATTGGGCAGAGTGCTGAACGACATGGGCCGATCACGGCCGCTGGTGCTTTGCGATGAGTTTGTCGCCCGGCATCTATGGCCGCAGGTTGGCGCCGCGTTGCAGGACCAGGGATTGGAGCCATTGCACATCGAGTTTCCCGGCGAGTGCACGCGCGCTGCGATTGCGCAGTTATCCGAGCAGGCATTGCTGCACGCCCCCGACACGATCATTGCGCTGGGCGGTGGCAAGACCATCGATACGGCGAAGGGGTTGGCGGCCAATCTCGACGTGCCGATCATTGTCTGCCCCACGATCGCTTCAAGTGACGCGCCAACGAGTCGGCTGATCGTGCTTTACGACGAAGAACACAAAGTGGTGGGCGTGGAGTTCCTGAAGATGAATCCCGCTGCGGTGATTGTCGATACAGAGGTCATCGTTCAGGCGCCGGCACGGTTCTTCGCGGCCGGGATCGGCGATGCCATCAGCAAGAAATTCGAAGCCCGACAGTGCTACGCCGCCGGCGGCCACAACTCTTTCGGCACACCGCCGCTGCACACCGCGTTGATGCTCACCAACCTGGTTTTCGACACGCTGATGCAGTACGGCGTCCCGGCTTATCAGGCGGTGTGTCGACATGAACTCACCGATGATGTCGAGCGGGTCATCGAAGGCACCGTGCTGATTAGCGGTGTCGGTTTCGAGAGCGGTGGTTTGTCACTGTCCCATGCCCTCGTTCGGGGGCTGACCGCGATACCGGCGATGGCGTCGATGCTGCACGGCGAACTGGTGGCGTTCGGCACGCTGGTGCAGATGGCGGTGGAGGCGCGCCCGGTCGACGAGATTGAACAGGTCGCGCGCCTGCTGCACGCGGTGAAGCTGCCTGTGACGTTCGCTGAGCTGGGTCAGCGCACGCCGTTGACGACGGCGCAGATCACTATTCTCGTGGACGCAACCTTATCAGCGGCTTACGCCAGAAACATGCAACCGCCCTTGACCTACCAGCGCCTGGTGGAAGGATTGGCGGCGGCTGACAGCCTGGGTGCGCGGTTGATCAGAGGCTGCGCGAAGCCGCCCGCGACGCTGTGATCCTGTGTCACAACAGGTATGACCAAGTAGCTGTTTTCTCCCGTACAGCGACGCCATAACCTTTCCCTCAAGCGAAATCCTGGCGCAATCAAGTGCTGTGAGTTCGTCAAGAAAACCTAGAGGCCTGACAATGAATACTCCTGTTAAACCTGATGAGCTCGCCATTGCGTACCAGTTGCCGCAAGTTCCATTCATGACGCCCGACATGGTGCATCCGGGCGTCATGACGCAGTGGCTGGAAGACGACGCGCTGTGGGTGCCGGTAACAAAATCTGTCTCCTTCAAGCCATTGCTGCTCAACACCAGCGGCGGCTATTACATCAACCTGTTGCGGGTGCGTCAGGCCGGCGTGCTGTCGCGTCACCGCCATACCGGCGGCGTGCACGCGATCGTGCTCAAGGGGCGCTGGTACTACCTGGAGCATGACTGGGTCGCGGAGGAGGGGTCTTTTGCCTATGAGCCGCCGGGTGAAACGCATACCCTGTTCGTCCCCGAGGATGTGAGTGAAATGATCACCTGGTTCCACGTGCAGGGTGGCTACACTTATGTCGATCCGCAGGGCGTTGCCGTGGGTTACGAAGATGTGTTCACCAAGCTTGAAGCCGCCCGAGCGCATTACAAGACGCTGGGTTTGCCGGACGACTACATCGAGCAGTTCATTCGCTGACCCGGACCCCAGGAAAAAGCGCGCTTCGGCGCGCTTTTTCATGAGCGTTGAGACAACATGCCTTCAAGCTTTTCGCCAGGACCGGCCATGGACAATTATTCGCAGCTACTCGCTTTTATCTGGTCTACCGAATGTGGAAGTTTTTCTGCTGCCGCGCGCGCCCATCACCTGACGCCATCAGCGGTCAGCAAACTGATCACCCGCCTGGAAGATCGCTTACAGGTCCGGCTGTTCCAGCGCGGCTCGCGCGTGCTGACGCTGACCGAGGAGGGCGCCGCTTACCTGCGCAGCGCCAAAGCCGTCGTCGAAGCCATGAACGAGGCGGACTCGCTGGCCGAGGCGTTGCCCTCCAGGGTCAGTGGCACCCTGCGCATCCACACCATGACCTCTTTCGCCAAACACCAGATCGTGCCATGGCTGCCGGAATTTCTGGATTTGTATCCCTCACTGGACGTTGAGATTCAACTCGGCGCGCAATTCGTCGATCACTTCGAGCAAGGGCTCGATATCGCCATCCACAGCGGCGTATTGCCCAGCTCATCACGCATTGCCAGACGCATCGGCGAATGTGAATGGCTGATCTGTGCCTCGCCCCAGTACCTGGCTGAACACGGCACACCAACCACACCCGCAGATTTGCTGAATCATCGTTGCTTCAATTTCAGCTTCGTCAGCCCGTGGAACAAATGGTCATTTTTGCAGGATGGAGACGGCGTCTCGGTACCGGTGACTGCCAGCGCGTCGTTTACTCAAGGCGATCTGTTGCGCGACATGGCGCTGTCAGGCGCTGGCGTGGTGAAGCTTGCGGACTTTCATATCGGGCTTGATGTAAAAGCGGGAACGCTGGTGCCGTTGCTTGAGGATTTCAAAACGGGTGTGGTCGAGCCAATCTACCTGCTTTACTCGGATCGCAAGCATTTGAGTCCACGGATACGAGTATTCATCGAGTTTTTTCAGAACAAGTGGCGTGAGCATCCGTGGAAGGTTTCTTGACGTTCAGCTTTTGGGTCAGCGTATTGATCAACGCGATGCTCAAACTGCGCATTAAAAAGCCCTGAATCATCAGGGCTGAGTTCTGGCTGAGGGGGCGTAGGGTGACAAGCTCGCGGTCGGTCTACTTCGCGCTCGAAGAGCAGGCCAACCGGTATTGCTCATAGTTCAAGCCTTCGACCTTTTCCGGCAACTTGTACGGCACGGGGCAGCTTTTGCCCTGCCACTTGATGGTGATGACACCGTGATCCTTGGTCACCAGCGCCAAGGCTTTGCCCGTCGGGTCTGACAGGGCCAGTTGTTTGCCTTCGCTATCGAGTAGTACCGCGCCGAATGGAATCGGCTGGCCGTTGGCATCGTACAGCTCAAACTGGACGCGCCTGCCTTTGCTGCCTTCGAAGCGTGCAAGAACCACCGAGCCGCGTCTTGGCACCAGTTGCTGAGTGGCATTATCCAGCTCGATCTCGCCGCCCAGGTTACGCGTGTCCAGCGTTACCCAGTTGACGCGATAAGGTTGCGCGTTAGGCAGAACCGCGTAGCCGTTCAAGCCGGTTTTCACACCTGAATAGCTGCTGACTTCGACGCCCGACATGCCGGGCACTTCCACCAGGCCGAACGTTTCACCGACGGTCTGGCCCATATTGATGCCGCCGGCATGAGCCACGATCGATCCGGCCGCACTCAGGTTCTGCGACTCATAGCCGCTGCCTCGGTTGTAGCCAAAGCCCAGATCACCCATCGATGTACGGGTACTCAGACTGAGCGAGCCAGAGCGCTCGCCCTGGACGCTGCGCCCGGTCTGCACGGAATAGTAAGTGTCGCTGTCCTCGGTCAGGTAACCGTTGATCCCGGCCTGTGTGCTGGTCCCGGCGTTCTGATGGTTACTGGAAATGTAGGCACGCGGTGCGCGTGGTGTCGATCCGAGCGGGAACGAAATCGAAACGCTCAGTTGTGTGTCGTTGCTGGTGTCACCGCGTGCGCCATATTCCTGGGTTTTACTCAGGCTGATGTTGTAGTTCAGGTCGCGCCAATTGTTGTTGTAGCCGGCGGAAAAGCTGCGCGAGCCACCGCGATCCCAGTAACGTTGATCACTGGCATTCAAGTACAGCGAGCCGAACTGCCGCGCTTCGCCAAGGGTCTGGTTTACCGTGAGGTCGGTACGGGTTTTGGCATTGCCCGCGCGCCGCGTAGCGCCGGCGCTGGTGTCCTGCACATGGTCGGTCAGCGTGCGGTAACCCTCGGTCGAATAACGATAGGCGGCGAGGGTGAAGCTGGTATCGGTACCGGTGAAGGTCTTTGCATAGAGCGCGCGTACGCTGCTGCCCTGGGTGGTTTTGCCGAATGCTTTGCTGGACGATTGCGTAACGTCCAGGGACATCGCGCCAATCGAGGTATTCTTCGCCGCACCGATGGAAAGCGCCTTGAAGCCGTTGCTCGCCTGAATGCCGGCAATGCCCGTCAGATTGCTGGTCAAGCCGTAGGCGAAAGTCCCGCCAAGGAAAGCCGGTTTGTCATAGCCCTCGCTGTTGTTGTTGAATTTGCCGCTCGACAGGCTGTACTTCAGTTGGCCCTCACGCACCATCGTCGGCAGGGCGGAGAACGCCTGCCGGGTGACCTTGCGCCGACCATCCGCTTCGACAATGGTGATCTCCAGATCACCGTTGGAGCCCGATGGATAGATATCACTGATCTCGAACGGACCCGGCGGTACATTGGTGGTGTAGAGAATGTAGTTATCCTGACGAACCTCGATCTTCGCATTGGTTTCCGCCACGCCACGAATGATCGGCGCATAGCCGCGCTCACTGTCTGCACGCATGCCTTCATCAGAAGCGATCTTGACGCCTTGGTAGCGCACGCTGTCGAACAGATCCGAATCGGAAAAGATTTCACCCGCGCTCAGTTGCCCCTTGATCGCCGTGAGGTCGCGCTGGATGAAAGTGCGGTTGCTGACAAAACGATTGGGCCGGCCGGTGGAGCTGCTCAGGTTGGATTCGTTGCGCAGACGCCAGGCACCAAAGTTGATGCCGTTGCGCAGCCCCAGGTTATTGGAGATTTGCGTGGCGTAATCGGTTTTGCTGCGGGTGCTGCTCAACTGGTAGTTGATGAAACCGGCGGCGACACCTTGGTCCCAAAGCTCTGGATCTACATAGCCGCGCATGCCACGCGCCATGGCGACCTGCGGCACGCTGATGTTGAGGCGCAGGCGG
Source organism: Pseudomonas sp. UF-293 (assembly GCF_058245595.1). Classification (NCBI taxonomy): domain Bacteria; kingdom Pseudomonadati; phylum Pseudomonadota; class Gammaproteobacteria; order Pseudomonadales; family Pseudomonadaceae; genus Pseudomonas; species Pseudomonas sp. UF-293. The sequence goes on from NZ_JBSICA010000018.1 coordinate 65,731, forward strand.
TTGGCATCGAAGCTGAGACTGGCTTGCTCGATCATTGCAGGCAGGTCGTAGTGATCGGCAGGGTGTTGCTCGTCAACCAGACCTTGCTCATGCAGTTTGCGCATGTCCACACCCAGCTGCTGCAACAGTTCCAGAGTGATGCGTGGCTCCACTTTGCCATTGACCGGGTTGGCCGCGAAATCGATGTCGCGACGACCGACCAGCGTGCCGTTGCTGAACACATCGACGCGGTATTGGCCTGGCAAGACGCTGTTGGCATTCAGCAAAGGTTGCAGATCGACCGCCGATGAGCCTTCAAGGAACAGTGTGTTGAAAGATTCACTCGCCACTGCGGCCGGGGCTTCGGCACCCACGGCAAATCCACAAATGGCCATGTTGACGGCAAAGCACAATGGATGCAGGCAGCCCAACGCCGCTTTGTTTTTCTGGCGCGCAACATGATGCTTAACACAACTTCTAGATGTGTGGTGTTGGGAGGAAAACATGCAATTTGCCTTATCAGTCCGTGTTGCTTCAACCGGAGTCCGGAACTTGTGAAGAACTTGTAAGTTGGCAGAGTAGGGCGGGGAAGTTACTGGGCGGATGCATCTTTCACGCGCTCGGCATGACTTTCGGTAGCGCTCAGTGATGCGTCAAATCGTTGTTGTGCGCCGTAATCGTTAATGGCTGAAAAACTCAAGCGCGAAGAACCGGCTGGCAGCTCTTTCAGATTGAACGAACGGACTTCGCCGGGAACGATCATTGTCGAATCAATTACCAGTTCCGCCTTTTTTCCAGCAGCGATTTTCAGATCTGCCAGCGATACGTGGTAATTGCTCTGATTCTTTACTTGCAGCATCGACTTGCCAGCCTGTGTAACCAACTGCCATGCAAGTTGCTCCGGCGCCTTTGCGGCTTCGCCGGTGAGTCCGTTCGGGCGGAAGAAAACCTTGATGCGCTGACGTACCGCCAGTTGCAGGGTGTTTACATCGGCAGCACTGGCCTGAGGGATTTCCTGAACGTTCAGCCATACCACCGACTCTTTGTCCGCAGGCATGCCGCGGCCTTCATAAAGTATCCTCAGCAGTTGCTGTTGATTGGGCTCGAGTTTGGCCAGCGGTGGGGTTACCGCGAAAGGTGGCGCGCTGCCAGCCGTGTCGCCGGCATCCAGCCACGATTGCGCCAGAATGGTTTGCCCACCGTTGCGCACAGTGACGTTCGCTTCTTTGTGCGCGCCATCGAAAATGATCCGGGTGGAACTCAAGGAAATGCTGGCGAATGCCGAGTGCGTCATCAACACTCCGGCAAGCCCCAGGCACAGCGGAAAATAGCGACTTAACATAGTGTTCACCGATTAATCTGGTCGGGAGGGACGAGGCACGACGGCCCCGCCCAGGTAATGCGCGCTGCTTATTCGTATTCGAGAACGAACGGCAGAGTGGCGTTACCAGTACCTGCAGTAGCGGTGGTCTTGTCGCCGGTGGTGACGTAAGCGGCTGCGAACGACAGGGTGCCGTCGCCGCCAGTGGTTGCGTCGCCAGTCAGGTTGGTCTGCACTTTGGCAGTGGCTTCGGAGCTCAGGTCGATCAACTGGCCATTGCTGTCCAGCAGGGCGATACCAACGCCTTTGGCCGCGTCTGCACCCTGCAGCTTGAGAACTTTCTTGCCATCAACCAGGCCCGAACCGCCATTGACGGTTGGTTTGAACAGCATCGAAACCTTGGTGCCGGCGTTGCAGTTCACTTTCAGGTTGAAATCGTTGGCAGCCACACGACCGGCGCCCGGGGCAGAGTCGGTGCCCATGTCCTTGATCGAAACGCTGCCCATGTCCACGGCAATCATCTTGTCGTTACCCGAAGCGCCGTCTACCGAGCAGGCGTCGTTATTGATAACGCCGGTGAAGCTGATTTGACCGCTGCCGCCCTTGACAGCTTTAGCGGCTTCTTCTTCAGCCACTGCGCCAGTGGAGGCAGCCAGTACGGAAAGAGTGAGTACTGCGAAAGCGAACTTTTTCATGTTTATATCCGAAGTTATTGTGAAGTGCTGCATTGAAATGCCAGGCCATGTTAGGTCGGCGGTGGTGGTAGGTCTTTGGGATTTGTCTTAAAGCGTGGCAAATGCGATCACGCCAGCAATATCGCTTAACGCCTAACTCTATTTTCTGATTAGTTATTGTGGAGAACCAATTGAGACAATTCTCAAGGTTGCGCAGCCGTGCACTGGGTACTATTCGCTGGTGCAGAAATTCTCAGTCAATGCAAAGTTTGTGAGCGAGCGTCCTGCTTGATAGTTGATCCAGACTTTCCACTATTAATGGCTGATAGAAAGAGGTTCCCGGTTTGTGAACACGCTTCGTATATTGGTATTGGAAGATCACGCCTTCCAGCGCACGGCGGCGGTCAGTGCGCTTAATAGTCTGGGTTACAAAAATATCTTTCAGGCGGCTGACGGCAAGGATGCGCTGGCTGTGATCTCCCAGGCAGGGGGTGTGGACGTTGCGTTGTGTGACTTGAGCATGGCCGGGATGGATGGTCTGACGTTTCTGCGCCTGGCGAGAGAGGCCGGATTGATTCGCGCGGTGATCATCTGCAGTTCATTACCTGAAGACTTGTTGCGCACGGTTGACCGGATTGTCACGTTGCAGGGGCTGGAATTGCTTGGCAGTGTCGGCAAGCCTCTGATGGTCGATGTGCTGGGGCCATTGTTGGCGCGTTATCGGCCGCACACTCCGGGCGATGCCAAAGTGGTGGAAAGTCATCTCGATCAGCCTTCGGAGAACGAAGTGCTCGAAGCGATACGCCGTCAGGAATTTCGCGCCTACTTCCAGCCCAAGTTTCATCTGCGCAGTGGTGAGGTGGATGGCGCCGAGGTGCTGGTGCGATGGCAGAGCCCCAGTCGCGGCTTGCTCTCGCCAGGCATGTTCTTGCCGACGATCGAGCGTTGCGGTCTGCTCGATGAAATGTTTTTCAGCCTGCTCACGCAAGGCTTGAGTCTGCAGCGCTTCGTCCAGTCTCACGGCAAGCCATTCAAATTGGCGTTCAATCTCGACGTGACGCAGATGGCCAACCCTAACCTTGTCGACCGGATCAAGGCGCTGTTGCGCATCCATGGCGCCTCGCCAGCCGGTCTCATCTTCGAATTGACCGAAACCGGCCTGCTGCAGATGCCCGAGATCAGCATGGAAAACATGGTGCGTCTGCGCATGCTCGGCTTCAGTCTGGCGATCGATGATTTCGGTGTCGGCTATTCTTCGCTGGAGCGCCTGTGTCAGATGCCGTTCAACGAAATCAAGCTTGACGCCGGCTTCGTGCAGAATTTCCACCAGGCGCGCTACAGCGCGGTCATCCACGGTGCCTTGGCCCTGGCGCGCGAGCTGGACATGCGCGTGGTCGCAGAAGGTATTGAAACCGCCGACCAGGTCCATCACCTGGCTCGCCTGGGTTGTCAGTGGGGGCAGGGCTTCTTCTATGCTCGCCCGATGAATTGGGCGCATTTGGTCGACTGGCGTTTCGAGGGTCAGAAGTCATCCTGGCGCCGCGCAATAGGCACATCCGACCGCTGATGTGAACGGGCAATCTGACTTTTGGGACAAAGCCCTATTTCGTCGCACCTTTAAAACACTCATGATGTGCCGAGAAATCAATCAGATGCACCTGAATGCTTCGGTGATGCCCGGGATTTGCTGCGGTTGCCAAGTGCTGATGGTCCTCCAACCCTCCTCATCATGGAGCTGCTCATGCATTGGTCAGTCGTGAATCCGTTACGCGTTGCCATCCTTGATGATCACTCGCTCATACGTCTGGCGATGAAATCACGGCTGACGCGTGAAGCCGAGTTCAGTGTGGTGGGCGTGTACGGCAGCAGCGCGCAGTTGCTCGCCGGGTTGCGCGAGGTCGACATCGACCTGCTGATCCTCGACTACAAGCTGCACGACGGAGAGCTGGACGGGCTCAATCTGATCCGCCTGCTGCGCAAGCAATATCCGGACATGCGTATTCTCGTTTCGTCCTCTGAAGAGCGCCCGGCAGTGGTGAACATGGCGGTCGGGGCGGGCGTCAGTGGGTTCTTTGGCAAATCCCAGTCGGTCGATGACCTGATCACTGCCATCCGCTGTGCAGCGTCAGGCCAGTTGTATCTGTCGCCGGCCATGGCCTTTGAGCTGGACGTGCTGCCTGCGTCGGTTGACGAGCCCGCAAGTGGTAGAGAAGACGGCGCGGCGCACAGCGACGATTTCCTGAACAATCCTTTGCTGTCGCCGAAAGAAAAAGAAGTCTTGCGCTGCTGTCTCGAGGGGATGGGGGTGACGCAGATTGCCTTGAAGTTCTCCCGCAGTCGCAAAACCATCAGCGGGCAAAAACAGGCCGCTTTCAAAAAGCTTGGCATTCGTGGTGATGCGGAGCTGTTCAAGTTGCAGCACAGCCTGACGGCCGACAACCAGGGATAACTCGCTTATGTTTCATCTGTTGCGCGGTGTTTTGCTAATCAGTGTGCTTTTCGTGTTCGGTAGCGGGTCGTTGTGGGCAGCAGAGCCGCGCACTCTGCAGGTGTTTGGTCGATCGGACTGCAAGGAACTGCAAGTCGATCTGGCCAATGAAGACTGGAGTTGGCTGCGGCAGAAGCGCAGCCTGGTATTGGGCTCGGCGCTCCCGGATTTCCCGCCTTATGTCATGACCGCAAGCGGTACGCGCTATGAGGGGATTGCCGCCGATATCGCCTGCATTATCGGTCAGGCACTGCACGTTGAAATTACCGTCAAGGCTTACCCCGACCGGCGTGACGCCATGGCCGCACTCGAACGCGGTGACATTGACATGTTGGGCAGCTCCAACAGTTTCGAATTGATCGATGGCCTCGTCACGCTGAGCAAACCTTATGTCGACGACGTGCCGGCGATGTTCATGCGCGGCGACGATCGGCGACCGATGCCGGCCAATCTGGCCGGTTTGCGTATTGCGGTTGCCGACGATTACCTGCCTTCCAGTCAATTGCACGCGTTATACCCCAACGCCGAGTTTGTGCTTTTTCCATCGAACGAGTTGGCACTGGCTGCGCTGGCTTTTGGCAAGGTCGACCTGTTTCTCGGCGATACGGTGTCGAGCAATTACCTGATCAACCTCAACTACTTCAACTATGTGCGCCTGCACTCTTTCGTCAAAACCCAAACCAGCGGTTTCAGCTTTGCCTTGCGCCGGGGCAACGACCAATTGCTGCGTCTGATCGACTCGACCCTTGAGTCGCTGGGTGATGCGAAGATTGCCGAAATCACCAAGCGCTGGTCCGGCGGCGGCGGGGCGCTGACGCCCAAACGCATTGACCTGACACCCGGCGAAGCCCGCTGGCTTGAGCTGCATCCGGTCGCGCGGTTCGTCATCAATGACGATCAGGCGCCGTTTGCGTTCTTTGATGGCGATGGCAATTTCGGCGGGATCGGTGCTGATCTGCTGGAGCTGATTCAACGGCGTACCGGTTTGCAAATCGATGTAGAACGCACTGACAGCTTTTCCAGTCTGAGTACGCGTCTGCTGGATGGCAGTGCCGACATCTCTCTGCTGACGCCAACGGTCTCGCGTGAAGTCGGCATGCGTTTCACTCATCCGTTCCTCGCCAGCCCATTTGTGATCGTCACCGCCAAGGACCCGGGCGCGCCTTCAAGCCTGCAGGAATTGCGCGGCAAGCGAGTCGCGGTTCCCGAAAGCTCGGCGGAGCGTGAGCTGCTCAAGGAATATCCCGACATCGAGATCGTCGACAACGAAACAGTCCTGGGTGCGCTGGCCGACGTGAAGAATGGACGTGCGGACGCGATGATTACCACGCTGCACAGTGCGCGTTACTACATCGCCCACATCTACAGCGACAGCTTGCGCATCTCCAATATCGTCGGCATGAACAAAGGCTTCCTCGCCTTCGCCGCGCGGCGTGCCGATACCGAACTGGTCAGCATTCTGAACAAGGCACTGCTGAGCATTCCGCCGGATGAGCTGGACGTGATTCTCAACCGGTGGCGCCCCATTGCAGCATTTTCCGGATTGTCGTGGCGCGACTACAAGGCGCTGATCTACCAGATCAGCGCTGCCGCGTTCCTGATCATCCTCGGGTCGGTGGCATGGAATTTCTACATCCGCCGGCAGATCCGTGAACGCAGTCGGGCAGAGCGCTTGCTCGGCGATCAGTTGAAGTTCATGGGCGCGTTGATCAACGGCACGCCGCACCCCATTTACGTTCGTGATCGGGAAGGTCGACTCGTCACCTGCAATAACAACTATCTGCAGACATTTGGCCTGATAGAAAAGGATGTGATCGGCAAGACCGTGCTCGAAAGCGGCAAGCGCAATCGCCAGGAGGCGTTGCAATTTCACGACGACTACCTGCGCGTCATCGAGCAGGACGAACCTTACGAGGTGGATCGCACGCTGCATGTCGGTGATACACGGCTGATCATTTACCACTGGATCCAGCCTTATCACGACACCGCAGGCGAAGTCAGAGGCGTGATCTGCGGCTGGATCGATATCAGCGAGCGCCGTGAACTGATCGAGGAGTTGCGTGCGGCGAAAGAGCTCGCTGACGAGTCGAGCCGCGCCAAAACCACATTCCTGGCGACCATGAGCCACGAAATCCGTACGCCGATGAGCGCCGTGATCGGCATGCTTGAACTCACACTCAAACGCGCCGAGCAGGGCCACTTCGATCGGCCGGCGATTGAAGTGGCCTACGACTCGGCGAAAGGCCTGCTGGAACTGATCGGCGATATTCTTGATGTGGTTCGCATCGAGTCCGGCCATGTCAGCCTTTCGCCCAAGCGTGCCAACCTGCGCGAACTGGTCGAATCGGTAGCGCGGGTGTTCGACGGCTTGGCCAGGCAGAAGAGTCTGGTGTTGAAGCTCGACATCGACGCCACTGTCGGCTGTGACGTGTTGGTTGATCCGATGCGCTTTCAGCAGGTGCTCTCGAACCTGGTGGGCAACGCGATCAAGTTTACCGACACCGGTCATGTCAGCGTCTCGATTCGCGGCCAACGCCTTGCTGACGAACGTTTGCAAGTCGACCTTAAAGTCGAGGACACCGGCATCGGCATTTCCAGTGCTGATCTGCAGAACCTGTTTCAGCCGTTTTCCCAAGCCAACCATGGTCCGTCCAACAGGGGCGGCACCGGTCTGGGGCTAGCCATCTCGCGTTCGTTGTGTGAACTGATGGGCGGGCGGCTGAACATCACCAGTACGCTGGGCAAAGGCACCTGCCTGGAAGTGTCGCTGTTCTTCAACATTCTCAGCCCGCTCGGCGGCAAGGTGCTGCCTGTTACGGTTATTCAGGACAAACCGGTCCCGACACTCAGGATTCTCGTAGTCGATGACCAGAGCGCCAATCGCCTGCTGCTCACGCAGCAGCTGAGTTTCCTTGGCCAGGCGGTGCGTGATGCCGCCGATGGTGCCCAGGCATTGGCATTGTGGCGCTCGGAGCCGTTCGACATTGTGATCACGGACTGCAACATGCCGGTCATGAACGGCTACGAACTGGCCCGCACCATTCGCCACGACGAACGCGAAAGCGGTGCAACGCCATGTGTCCTGCTGGGCTTTACCGCCAACGCGCAGCCGGAAGAAAAAGTGAAGTGCCGAGAGGCTGGCATGGATGATTGTCTGTTCAAGCCGATCAGCCTCAGCACATTGTCGACCCTGCTTGCAGGCTGGGAAAAGAACCTCGAAACCGAGCCTGTCGAAAGCCTGCCTGCGGCGAGTAGCAAGGAGCTGGGATCGATTCGTGAGCGCTTGAACGAGCTCACCGGGGGCGACCTCGACATGATGAAAGAACTCCTGCGTGAGGCACTGTCGAGTTGTGAAAAGGATCTGGAGGAGTTGCATTCGCTGATACCCGAAAGCGATCCTGGGCTGTTGGCTGACCTGGCACACCGGATCAAGGGGGCGGCGCGCATTGTTGCCGAACATCAGGTCATCGAGGCGTGTAACGAGCTTGAGGCCGAATGCGAAGCGCCGGTCATCGATGCTCTGGATCTCAATCGCAGCGCAGCGAAGCTGGAGCATGCACAGGCTGATCTGATCAAGAAAATCAAAAGGGTCGAGTTGTAAGCGTCTCGGCTCATGACCCTGAAACTGGCCGCGCATTGAAGAGGGCGTTAAAGATCGTTTCGTCACGGGCGATACCTTGGTTAATAACCATGGAGTTTCGCGATGATCATTCGACGTCCTTTATTGATTGCCTGCCTTTGCCTGCTCGGTGTCGACACCGTCAGCGCAGCCCAGTCTGCGCCGGTCAGCGGAGTGATTCGCTTCAGCGGACAGATTGTCGAGACGAGTTGCATGGCGAGTGGCAGCAGCCATTTTTCTGTCGAGCTGCTTGACTGCCCGCAGGCAAGCACCGGGCAGATCTTCACGGTGAAAAACGTCAGTGCGGCAGGGCGGGGTGAGCCGCGCCAGCAAGTGTTCGTGAAAATGATTGCCGATACTCATGAACAGGAAAAATACTACGACCAGCGTCTGCTACTGACAGACAACAAGGGCCACCAGATAACGACCGGTAACTACGTCGTGACGATGACGCTGCCTTGATGGCTTGGAAAGAATGAATCTGCGCCCCTTGTTTCAAGGTTACTGACAAAAAGGGGCGTCACTAATGAGAATTGTCTGGTTCGTGCAGAACCGTCCCGCGCTTCAGGCTTGCCGCCGCTCCCCTGCGTTGCAAAATCCCCCCTTCAACACTCTCTGAACCAGACCATGCGCCGCTGCCATGGACTGTCGTCCAGGTGTGGCTTTTCGTTCGGCGATCCTTGACGTCATTTTGAGACAAGTCTCATTTCAGTCAGGCGTGCCCTTGGCTATTTTCTTCAAAGGAAGAATGGAGCTGCCAAAGGTGTCCGATGTTTCTTGAAAATAACCGCAGTCGATCCTTGCGGATCCTGATCGCTGACAGCGACGTGCGCAGAGGCCAGTCGATCGAACAGCAGTTCAACAAGCTGGGCTGTCTCAGCGTATTGAACGTGTGTACCTATCGTGACCTGAGAGTCCTGACGTATTACTGCCCTCAACGGTTGAGCCTGGTCGTCGTCAATGCGCAGTTGCTCAGCGAGATGGCGATGGATCCGCTCGACTTTTTCGGGGAAAACCCGCTGATTCGTCATCTGCTGATTTTCAATCCCAGCGATGATCACCAGTGGTCGAAGACCTTCTTCAACCCGCATCCGCAGCGCTGGATGCGCCTGGTGTCGAAAATCGATCTGCCGCGATTGGCAGATTTTCTGATGCTGGCCGACCCGGCGCTCAAGGAACTCGCGGAGCCGGCCTCAACCGATCCTTCGCTTTCCTCGTGCGCCAACCGCTAGCTGCGTCACCTTCCCGCGATGATCCACGCAGGCGCTGACGTGCTGCTGCCCGGCGCCTGCTTTGCTGCCCACTCGTTTGCCCCACTGTCTTGAATACACTCTAAGGTAAGGCATCATGCTGCTTCGTAAACTCAATCTCGCGCCGCGTTCGGCGCTGTGTTTTGGCTTGTTCTGTCTCATGATTATCGCGATCGGATTGATCGCCCTGCAGCAAGTCGATTTGCTCAACAAGGCAGAAACGTACGTCGAGACGACGATCGTGCCGAGTATCAAACTGCTCGGCCAACTGGACCGTGAGTTCGTCGAAATCAAAGGCAACAACGCCCGCTTGCGCAATCCCATCGAAACCCCCGAGCGTAAGGCGCAGGCCCTGATGGACATTCAGCAGTCCCGTCAGCTCATCAAGAAGCATCAGCGAGCGCTCATTGAGCTGCTGGCCACCGACGCTGGACGCGAGGCGTTCGAGGAGTTTGCCAAAGCGCAAAAGGTCAACGATTTGGCACAGGACCAGTACCTTGAAACAGTGGCGAGCGGGCAGCTCGAGGCGGCGATCGCGCTGTCCAAGAATCAGATGCGTGTTGCCTCGGATGGCGTACAAGTCGCGCTCAAGAAGCTGATTGCACTCAACGAGATCGAAGCTTACGAAGCTGGCAAACAGGCCGACAATGTCTACGAACACACGCTGTTGATTGTCAGTGTGTTCATTATCATCGCCATCGGTGCTTCTTTGGCTCTGGCCGTGTTGTATACCCGCAGCCTGACGGTACCCATTGCAGGCTCGCTAAGGGTGGCGGAATGCATCGCCGCCAATGATCTGAGCGAAACCATTGCGCTGGATGGCTCCGATGAGGCGGCGCAAATGCTGTCGTCATTGGCGGCGATGCAGACCAGCCTGCGCGATGCCCTGATCATGATCCGCGATTCGTCCACGCAGTTGGCGGAAACCTCGGAAGTCATGCACGGCGTCACGGAAGATATCTCGCGTATCACTCAGCGTCAGAGCCATGAAATCGAAATGGCCGCCACTGCCGTGACTGAAATGAGCGCAGCGGTGGAGCAGGTTGCAGACAATGCCGCATCGACCTCGCAACTGACGTCGGAATCCAGTGCCGCTGCCATTGCCGGTCGAACCCGGGTCAGTGAAACGGTCGCAGCAATCAATCTGATGGTCTCCAGTGTGCACAACACCTCGGCTGAGGTGCAGGCGCTATCGACCATGGCGAGCGATATCAGCAGCGTGCTGGACGTCATCCGCGAGGTCGCCGAACAAACCAATCTGCTCGCATTGAACGCAGCGATCGAAGCGGCGCGGGCGGGGGAGGCGGGCCGTGGCTTTGCCGTGGTTGCGGACGAGGTCAGAGGGCTGGCCCAGCGTACGCAGAAATCGACCGAGGACATTGAATCGATGGTCAGCTCCATTCAGTCGGGCACCAGCCGTGCGGTGTCTTCAATGAGCCACACGCGGTCGCAGGCTGAGAGAACGCTCGAAATGGCCAATATCGCCGGCGAAGTGCTGACCGACATTACTGGCTCACTGAATCTCATCAATGAGCGAAATCTGCTGATGGCGACCGCAGCCGAAGAGCAGGCTCAGGTTGCGCGGGAAGTGGATCGCAGCCTGATCAGCATTCGCGACCTGTCCTGTGAAACCGCAGAAGGATCGAAACAGACGGCTGTTGCATCGGCGGAGCTTTCGCAGCTAGCGGCGTCGCTGAACAGGTTGACCAAGGAATTCAAACTCTGATTGTGAGCGTAAAGCCCTGGTTGCCAGGGCTTTTTAATCAGTGCTTGATCGGTGAAGTGAGGTCTTGCGCATCCGGTTCATCATTTTGAGCTGGCGATGCGGTTTGTGCTATCAGCTGTTCAATACAGGTGGCGAGTTGTCTTTCATAGCTTTCGAGCACCGCTTCGGCTTCAGCCTCACGCTCATCGCGTAAGCGGAAGAAATCGTCGCGACTGAGCTGGTCCGCGACGAGTCGAATATTTTGCTCGATGATTGCGCACAGTGAATCTTCATCCTCTAACGCGGCGCTGGTTTGGGCTGCGTGTTGACGGTTTTCAAGCTCGGCTTTAGCGGTCTCGGCAGCCTTCGCCTGTTCCTTGGCGCTAAGCAGGTCGGTTTCCAATGCCTGTTTTTGTTCTGCCAGGCGCTTCAGTTCTGCGCTCATCGACTGGATTGCATCGGCGCGTTGGGTGAGTTGGGCCTCCTGTTGTTGCACCACAGCCTTCAGTGGAAACAGATTGTTGAGCTCATAACCGGCGACGACAGTCATGGCGATCAGCGCCAGTGCCAGAATCGTCAGGCAGTAGAGGGCGGCGTTGCTGTGGGGTTTTGCGCTATTGAGGGTATCGAGGGCTCTCACGGAATCGGTTCTCCTATCAAGAACAGTCAGTGTAATGGCCGAGTGTCACTGTGCCTTTAAGACGAGTCTTAAATTGGGCTTTAGTTATTTGCGCTGCGAAAGTGTGATACTAAACAGCGTTTCTGTTTGTAGACTTTTCAGGTTTGGCAGGGTAATTATTAATCTATGAGAATTGTCTTGTTATTGAATAAATAAATTTTTGCTCAAGTGTTCTTTTTTTATTATCTTCTCGTTCCGGTCGTGGTGATATTCCTGCCAATTAAATAGGTGTGGCTACGTCAGCCATTCAGTTGTTTGCACGCTAGGTAGAGTCAGAGAGAGTGTTATGAAGTTATGCCGTGTATTAATTGTCGGGCTCTTGTATATACTGTCGTCAAACGCAATGGCGGCGATCTGCGAATTTTATCCGGACAATTCCATGGGCAATATGCAGGTTATCCTGCCGGCCACTCTCTCGGTACCACGTGACGCGCCGAATGGCACGGTTATTTATGAAAGCCCTATCGTAACGCTGGGTTCCATTCCCAGTTCGTTCAGGTGCTCCGCAGTGCACAATGAAGGTGTACGCAATAATGTCGGCGTTACTCAGCCGGGCGCGGAGATTTTTCCTATCGGGAATACCGGAATCGGCTGGCAATGGGTCCGACCGCCATCGGGGAAAGCGTGGAAGGGCTTTCCAGGAACTACCGACACTGCTGGTGGTTGGGGTTGGAATGGTTCTGAGCACATCTTGCGTTTTGTAAAGACGGGCACTATTTCCGGCAGTGCGACGATACCTTCAGGCCAACTGGGGACATTTGTCGCTGCTGAAATCGAGCCTTTGGCAATGAATACCAGCGGCACGCGAATCGTCTCGCAGTCTTGTGAAACACCTGATGTGAAAGTGGATATGGGTAGCTACACCATGAGCGATTTTTTGCAGAACGGTGACTATGCCAAGGAGAAATACTTCTTTCTTGATATGAAAAACTGTCCTCCTGGAATCAATAACTTCAGGTACTCCTTTTCGCCCACTGCGGGCAGCCCTGCATGGAGTGCTGATACCGGCGTGGTACACCTCAACAGTAACTCGACTGCCAAAGGGCTGGCATTGCAAATGCGCTTCAGTGACAGAACGATACTCAAGCTGAACCAGAATTACATAATGAAAGCGCCAACATCGAGCGGCGGTAATGCATCCGTTTCCTTGCAAGCTCGTTTCGTGCGCATTGAACCTTCCAATGCGCAAATGAGAGCGGGCGATGCCAATGCCGAAATTGCCTTTGTGGTCGAGTATCTATGAGCCCAACAGCTTCTTCACCTCAGCCACAATCACCGCAATATCAAAAGGCTTGGGCACCACGACATCAAAAAGATCCGAGCGCTGCATGCCGATATGCGCCTGCGCGCCACTCATCAGGATGATCGGCAGATGTTTGACGGACGGCTGGGCACGCACGGCTTCGGCGAATTCGAGGCCGTCCATGACCGGCATCATGAAGTCAGTAATAACCAGGGCCGGACGTTCTCTTTCCAGCACCTCGAGAGCTTTTTTGCCGTTGCTCGCGGTCACGGTCATGAAGCCCTCATCCTCAAGCGCAAAGCCAAGAATGTCAGCAATCAGATACTCGTCGTCGACTACCAGGATGGTGGTCATGTTATTTCAACCCGCTTGCAGACTTACGAAATTGAACCAGGCAATGACTCAGCTGTGACTGAAGGTTCATTTTTCAAAGCCTTTTCCAGGAACACATCTTGATCACGGACAACCACCTCGAACCGCGACGGGTTGTAGGAGCTATCACGTACCTTAAGAATGGAAAGCGTCCTGCGAAGTTCAGCGTGATTCTCAAAGAAACGCATGAGGATCAGGTTGTCGACAATACTGGACAGGTCAGAGTTCGGTGCGCTGACCTCGGAGCCGAACAAATCGCGCATTTCCCAAGAGGCAAACACCGTCACGCCTCTGGAGCGCAGTTCATTCATCAGCGCACTGAAAAAGTCGGTGATGCGTTCCGGGGTGGTTGAAACCCGCGTCATGCCGCTCAGGCTATCGATGAACAGGCGCTTGATGCCTTTCTCATCGACCAGGCTCAACAGGCGCGCGCCGAGGCCGTCGAGCAAACCCTCCGTTGTTGGCTGCCAGGCAATGCTCAATGCACCGCTGTGTTCCATGTGTTCAATATCGATGCCCAGCGAATGGCCTTTCAGGCGCAGCCGCTGCGGGCTTTCATAAAAACCGAAATGCAGGCCCGGCTCTTGCGTTGTTGATTGCGCCAGAAACTTCAGACCCAGCGTGGTCTTGCCGATCCCGGAAGGCCCCATGACCAGCGTGACGCTGGAGCTGTGCAAGCCGCCACCGAAGATCTCGTCAAGAGAAGCAATGCCGCTTGGAATGCGCGTCATGTCCGCGCTGTCAGGGGCGGAAGGGCGCTTGTAGAGGCTTTCGAGGCGCGGATAGACGACCAGGCCGTTATCGGTGATTTCGCACTCGTGAAGACCGGTCAGCGCGCTGCTGCCGCGGGTCTTGCGCAAATGAATGCGGCGCACCGAACGAGTGCCGAAGAGCTCTTCGCCCATTTCGATGACGCCGTCGACCATCGTGTGCTCGGGGCTGCCGTCGTCCAGGCGCGAGCTGGTCAGGAACAGCACGGTGCAGCCAGCGAACGCCGCATGGCCTTGGAGTTCGGAAATGAATTTTTTCGTGTCGATCGGCGAGTCGGCTTTGGAGCGTGCATTGAGCAGGCCGTCGACGACCATGACGGTCGCCTTCTGCCGAGTGATTTCGCGTCGCAGCAGCTTCACGACTTCATCGAGGCCTTCGTTTTCCAGCGTATCGAATGCGCTGACAAACTGAATTTCCGCGCCGACTCGCGAAGCGTCGAAAAAACTCATGGTCGACAGGAACTGGAACAGCCGGTCGTGGGACTCGGCCAGCAACGTGGCGACCAGCACACGGCCGCCATTACGGGCATGGTGAAACCCTAGCTGGTTGGCAAGGATGGTTTTGCCGGAACCCGGGCGGCCTTGAATGATGTACGAAGCGCCGGCGACAAAGCCCCCCTGAAGCAGCGCGTCGAGCCCTTCGATCCCGCTTTGAAGGCGTTTTAGCTTTTCCACAATGCGACCCTGATCTGAATAAACAGGCTAGTTCAGCCGAATGAGTGAAATGCTAACGCCATTTCCGGTTGAGGGCCATAAAGGCTGGGGAAAAGTAGCGTTTTTGCAATGTGAACCTGGCGCGTCACTGCTCGGGATCAGGGCATAGGGACAACCCCCGCACAGGAAGATTCGATTACCAGGATCCCGGAAACGCCAAAGCCCCGAGTAATCAGGGCTTTGTTGTTTGCATCCATTACACCCATTTGCGCTGCTGCGGCGGGCGCATGAGCGAACCGTTTGCCACTTTGCTTTCATGAAATCGTCACAAAACTGCTGCAGAGTTCGGGAGCCCGTAATCACTAGGTGTCATTTAATGAAAAGTTTAATGAAGTCTGCTGCGCTCGCCATTGCGGTATCTCTTTGTGCCACCTCGGCCTCCTTTGCAGCAGAAAATGTTCGCCTGACGGGGTCCGGAGCAAGTTTTCCGGCACCGATCTACCTGACCTGGTTCAAGGATTTCAGCAAGAAGTCCGATGGCGTCACTGTCGATTACCAATCCAAGGGCAGTGGCGCGGGCGTACAGGACTTCTTGAACAAAACCGTAGATTTCGCTGCCAGTGACTCGGCAATGAAAGACGAGGATATCGCCAAGGTCGCCGAAGGCGTGCAGTTGCTGCCAATGACCGCCGGGGAAATCGTGCTGGCCTATAACCTGCCGGGCAATCCCAAGGGCCTGAAGCTGCCACGCGACGTCTACTCCAACATTTTTCTGGGCAAGATCACGCGCTGGAACGATCCGCAGATCGTCGCAGCCAACCCGGACCTGAAACTCTCCGATACGCCAATCACCGTTGTCGTGCGTGCAGATTCCAGCGGTACGACCGCGGTATTCACCAAGCATCTGGCAACCGTCAACGCCGAGTTCAAGCAGGCGTTGGGTGAGGGCAACACCGTCAACTGGCCGGCCAGTGACAAGTTCATCAAGTCGCCGAAAAACGATGGCGTAACGGCGACCGTGCGCCAGACCCCTGGAGCGATTGGTTACATCGAATATGGCTTCGCCAAGCTGGCCAAGGTCGACTTTGCCCAGTTGCAGAACAAGGCAGGCAATTACGTCGTGCCAAACGCCGAAAGCGGTGCCGAGGCCCTGGCAGCGGTGAAGATGCCGGAAAACCTGGTGGCCTGGCTGCCTGATCCGGACGGTGCCAAGTCCTATCCGATCACCTCTTATACCTGGATGATTTTCCGCAAGGACAATGGCAACCCGGCCAAGGCCAAGGCCATGCGTGAAATGGTCGAATACAGCCTGACCGAGGGGCAGAAGATTGCCGATTCGATGGGTTACATCCCGTTGCCGCAATCGGTCGTCGAACAGGTTCGCAAAGCGTCCGCCAACATTCAGTAACGCCGTGAGGTCTCTCTCGGCGTGTGCGTCTGCGCCACGCCGGGGGAGTTTTCCCCCTTGTTCCGGATTTAGCCCATGAACAAACCTTTTGTCGTACCGGTTAATCCCGACTCTGCCTGCCAGCCACCCTCGACGAAGGATTTCCTGGTTGATCGCACCTTTCGCGCGCTGGCGCGCATCGGTGTGGTACTGATTCTGGCGCTGGTATTTGCACTGGTGTTCGAAGTCGGACGCAAGGCGCTTCCCGGTATGGAGAAGCACGGCTTCGATGTCCTTTTGGGCAGCGTGTGGGACGTCAACCAAGGCAAATACGGCATCCTGCCGGCGATCTGGGGCACGCTCTACAGCGCCTTCATCGCGTTGCTGATCGCCGGTGTTTTTGGCGTGAGCATGGCGATTTTCCTGACCCAGGATTTCCTGCCGACCAAGCTCGCTGCGCTGTTTCGTACCATCGTCGAACTGCTCGCGGCCATTCCCAGCGTGGTCTATGGCCTGTGGGGGATCTATGTGGTGATCCCGGCGATTCGGCCGCTGACGACCTGGTTGAACAGCGAACTGGGCTGGATACCCTTTTTCGGCACGTCCCTGAGCGGCCCAGGCTTGCTGCCCGCAGCGCTGGTACTGGCGATCATGATTCTGCCGACCATTGCCGCCGTGTCGCAGGACGCGCTGACGGCTGTGCCGATGAAAACCAAACAGGCCGCGTACGGCATGGGCACTACCCATTGGGAAGCGATTCTCAAAGTGATGGTGCCTTCGGCTGCCACCGGCATTTTCGGCTCGCTGGTGCTGGGCCTGGGGCGCGCGCTGGGTGAAACGATGGCGCTGGCCATGCTGGTCGGCAATGCCAACAACATTTCCCTCTCACTGTTCGCACCGGCCAACACGCTTGCCGCTCTGCTGGCGCTGAACTTCCCCGAAGCCGGGCCGAACGAGATCGAGGTGTTGATGTATGCCGCCCTCGTGCTGATGTTGATTACGCTGATCGTGAACATTTTCGGCTCGATGATCATGATGTACGCCCAACGGGGTAACAAGTGATGACTGATCTGACCGCAGCAACAGACCTGACGGCGCCAACCGGTGCGATGCCCAGCTTGCAACGCAGGTTCGAAGGCCGCGCGCTGCGTAGCCTGATCCTGACCACCCTGGTCTGGGCAGGTGCTTTGCTGGCCAGCGTGCCGCTGATTTCCGTGCTCTACATGCTGATCACTCGTGGTGGCGCGCGCCTGAACCTGGAAGTCTTTACCGAACTGCCGCCGACTGGCTTCGAGATGGGCGGCGGTTTCGGCAATGCGATGGCAGGTACTTTCGTAATGGTCGGTATCGCGGCGGCGATCGCGGTGCCGGTCGGGATCATGGCGGCCATTTTCCTGGCTGAACTGGGGCCGGACAGCAAGCTGGGCAACGCCGCGCGTTTTGCCGCCAAGATGCTCACGGGCCTGCCGTCGATCCTGGCGGGGGTGTTTGCCTACGCTTTGGTAGTAATGACCACCGGCACCTATTCGGCACCGGCAGGTGGCGTGGCGCTCGCCGTCCTGATGCTGCCTATCGTGGTGCTGACCGCCGAAGAGTCGATGCGGATGGTGCCCAAGGTCATGAAAGATGCTGCTTATGGCATGGGCTGCACGCGCTCGCAGGTCATCTGGAAAATCATCTTGCCGACCGGCATGCCGGCGATCCTGACTGGCGTGATGCTCGCCGTGGCGCGTGCCGCAGGCGAGACGGCACCGTTGTTGTTTACCGCGCTCTTCAGCAACTACTGGATCTACCACCAGGGCAATCTCGACGTCATGAACCCGACTGCCTCGCTGGCGGTGCTGATCTACAACTTCTCCGGCATGCCATTCGATAACCAGCTCGAGCTCGCATGGGCGGCCTCGTTGGTGCTGGTGATGATCGTGCTGTTCGTGAACATCATCAGCCGGATTTTCGGCAAGCCCAAGTATTAAGAACGGGAGCATCTGATTTTGAACGTATCCACTGCGCAAATAGCCGCTCCGTTTGTCACCCAGGCGCCTGTAGTCATGGACTGCAAACTGGACAAGATTTTCTACGGCAACTTCATGGCAGTACGTGACAGTCACGTGCCCATCGAGAAAAACAAGATCACCGGATTCATCGGTCCCTCAGGTTGCGGCAAAAGCACCGTGCTGCGCAGTCTCAACCGAATGAACGATCTGGTGAAGGGCTTTCGTTTCGAGGGCCATGTGCATTTCCTCGGGCAGGACGTCTACGGCAAGGGTGTCGATCCGGTGGTCGTACGCCGCTACATCGGCATGGTGTTTCAACAGCCCAACCCGTTCTCGATGAGCATCTTCGACAACGTGGCGTTTGGTCTTCGCCTCAATCGCTACAAGGGCGATATCGGCGACCGCGTCAAGCATGCGCTGCAAGGCGCCGCGCTGTGGGACGAAGTCAAGGACAAGCTCAAGGTCAGCGGCCTGTCGCTCTCCGGTGGCCAGCAACAACGCCTGTGTATCGCCCGGGCAATCGCCACTGAGCCGGAAGTCCTGCTGCTGGATGAGCCTTGTTCGGCACTGGACCCGATCGCCACCCGACGCGTCGAAGAATTGATGGTCGAGTTGAAGAAGGACTACACCATCGCACTGGTGACCCACAACATGCAGCAAGCCATCCGTGTTGCTGACACCACGGCGTTTTTCTCGGTGGATATTTCCCAGGGCACACGCACCGGCTATCTGGTCGAGATGGGCCCGACGGCGCAGATCTTCGACAACCCGCGTGAACAGATGACCGGCGATTACATCAGCGGCAAGTTCAGCTAAGTCACAGCACCGGTCACGGCCGCCTACCTGCACGAGCCAAATGGATTTGGCGGGCACCGGTGGACATTTACCAAGCGTTTCCAAGGAGCTCCAATGCCTGCCAAGCATCGTCTTGATTTGCCTGCGATTGAACGTGCACTGCGGGAAGTGCAGAGCCGTTTCGCCGAGCTCAGCCGACACTTCACCGAGGCCCGAGACCCGTTGACTGATGAAGTGCTGCACAACGTGCTTGAAGGCTATGCGTTGGTTGACGAATATGTTGCCCGCGGCGTTGACCTGTTCGATCTGCAGCAAGTGAACCTGATGCTGGAGATCAATGCCACGGTGCTTTGTGGCCGGGATCCGGCGCGCCGGCTGGAATACGCCCAGCATCTGGCAGCCACCGAGGCGCATTTCTTCAACAACGTCGAGGGCGGCATCAAGGACTTGTACAACTGGTATTGCGCGTATCGCAGTGAGTCAGTCTGGAAGCGTGCAGCGGGTGTCTATGTGCGCATTCTGAGCAAGCCGCAGCTGTTTATTGAAGGCAATAACCGCAGTGGCTCGCTGATTGTCAGCTACTTGCTCATGCGGGCAGGGCTGCCTCCATTCGTGTTGACCCTGGAAAACGCCGAGGGCTATTTCAACCCGTCCTCGGTCATCCGCAACTCCGCCAAGCATGGCGTCAAGGCGTTGTACGAATTGCCCAAGATCAAGAAAAAATATGCAGCATTTTTAGAAGATCAGGCGCCCGATCCAATGAAGTTCTTTCTCAAAGGCAAGCCTTTGCCTGTCTCTCAGGGTGGCCATCGATGAGCTGGGCTCCAGCATTTGCCAGATTGAAAACCTTCGGCAGCCGGGCAGGACAGGCTATCCGCTGCGCTTTGCCGCAGTTGTTCGAACGTCAGCGTATACGGATTTCGTTCGATATCGATGACACGCTCGCTTGCCAGCTCCACCACTGCGCAGTCGAGAGCAGTCGACTACCGGCCTGTATCCATCGCTGGTTGGGTGAGCCGTTGCGGATGGGCACACGATCGCTGATCCGAGAGCTACGTCGCCAGGATTGCAGTGTCTGGGTCTACACCTCATCCGGGCGTACGCCGTCCTATATCAGGCGCTGGTTGGCGCTGTACGGTATCCGCGTCGACGGCGTGGTCAACAGCGTGCTGCACAACCGTGCCCTGACGGCGCACGGGATGTCGAATGCGCCTTCCAAGTATCCGCCAGCATTCGACATCGACTTGCATGTCGATGATTCGGAGGGTGTGCAGATTGAAGGCAAGGATCATGGCTTCCGGGTAGTCGTGGTGCATCCCGAGGATGATCGCTGGGCGCAGAAAGTGCTGGATTCGGTGGCCAAGGTCCAGGCGCAGCTCGCTTGGCAGCAAATGCGCAGACCTCAGGCGCCGGTGCAACAGCGTGCGGAGGTTGTCTTTGAGTCGCTTGGCTGAGCGAGTACGCATTGGCTATCTGGACAGCAGCGCTTGTTATCGCTCTACGGCGACGCATTTGATCTCCACGAGAAGGCCAGGTCGAGCTAACTCACTGACACCAATGCAGGTCCACGTGCAAGTGCTTCTCGGAAAGACTTTATCCTTCACACGTCTGAAAATTGGCATGTGGCGGTGCATATCGACGTGATAAGTCGTCATTTCCACGACATCTTCAAATTTACAGCCACCTGCCTCCAAGACGACCCGGAGATTGTCCCATGCTGCTAAAAACTGCTGCTCAGGTTCTTCAATGACGGATAATTCCGGCGTCCTGCCTACCTGACCCGCGCAGTAGAGAGTTTTTCCTACCTTTACTGCTGGTGCATAACCAGCACGCTCGTAGATCAATCTCATGCCATCTGGAACAATTATCAGACGATCAGTCATGATTGCGCAGCCCCAAGTTAGAACGGTTACGAAAGCTAACTCAGGGGCCAGAGCGGCGTCCACTCAGTTCACTTGTCATCTATCAATCAACACGACAGATGCTTTTAGCCGCTGCTGAGTCTTTTTGAACTCATTACCTAATGTGGCTACCTCGATCGATGCAAAAGGCGCGAGCCGGTAGCGTTACTGATCAGAAGCATTTCGATGGTTGGTTCGCTGCTAGGCTGGCTCGTCAGTTCGTGTCGTCATCACCTTGAAATATATCTGCGTAAAGTCGCGCGACTGTAGGGGTAAGGTTATGACCGGCAGGAATGAGAAAGTCGGCGTGTGGTGCGAGCCGTTTTACGTAGATGACTTCGTAAACCCTGCGCACGATTCCAGGTGCTGTTTCTTCCCGGTCCAAGCCAGGCATTATCCCTACCGCTTTGTAACCGGCTTGCTCCAGTGCTTGTTGCATATACGGCGTGCGGGTTGTTGCCATGCCATAGATCAGCCCCGCGCCCATGAACGTGCCGATTTTTTCTCCCAGGTCCTGGGCCGCAACGGCCAGTCTGGCTTGTCTGTGCGGTTTGGCTACCGCGCCGACCCGCCCGAAAATAACGTCAGCACCGTCAATTTTTTCCCACGTGGCGATAGCGACAATCTCATCGTTCTGGCGGACGACGGTAGCGAATATGCCTCGATCCGGATCGTCTTCGAGCACCACGTTGTCTGCGTAGAACTGCTGGTCCAGAAACGGGCTTGCCAACCCCACCGAAATGGAGGGAAACCATGTCCGGAAAAAATCTGTCGCGACATTGATCTCCTCACGTTTCAGGTAATCCCAACTGTAGCCAGAGGGTAAATCGGTAAAGCTGCGAATTTGCTCGATCGTTGGCCATTTCATGCGGTTCTGCTCGTTTGTCTGATTGCTTCGATAAGTGGCGCCGGGGTCAGGCCCGAGGGGTAAGGTTATTGGCGGGTGTCGGGGCATGCCTGGCGGCGATCTGCCTGTGGCGCTCGACCACTTCGCCAATGACCAACTGCATCAGCCTCTGCACGATGGCCGTATCCAGCTCAGCCTCCTGAGCAAGTGCTGCCAGACGCTGGTATTGCTGCTGCTCTCTGGCCTCGTCTACCGCAGGCAACTGATATCGGGCTTTGAGCAATCCGACCTCATCGGTACAGCGAAACCGTTCCGCGAGCAGGTGGATGAGCGCGGCGTCGATATTGTCGATGGTTTTCCTGAATGTTGAGAGTTGACGCGCGATGTCGGAGTTTTCCATGAATGACCTCGTGGCAGGTGTTCGAAAGAGCTTCTCAATGATTCGTCTGCTGAGCGAAAACCGACCAGTCCTTGTCGCCATCGCCCCTGGCTACCGCCGACGTCATTTTCAATCGCACGGCGTCCGCCGCTTGCAATTCCAGCCCCTTGATACGACCCGCATCGATCGCAAGATTCATATCCTTGAGACCAAGAGACAGTTTGAAACCCGGTTCAAAATTGCTGCTGACGATGTTCTGTCCATAACGCTGATAACTGGGGCAGGCGAACAGGGTCTGGGTCATGAGCTTGATGAAAATCGAAGGGCTCAGTCCGTGGCGTTGAACGAGTCCGCTGGCTTCGCCCAGCGACTGGATGGCTTGGGTGATCATCATGTTGCCGGCGATTTTCGCGATACAGCCCCGTTCAGGTTGGTCGCCCAGATACCAGGTTTTTTTCCCGAGCAGGTCGAACAGCGGTTGGACGGTCGAGACAGCAGCCTGCGATCCGGCCACCAGGATATTCAACTCGCCCTTGGCCGCCACGGCGGGCACGCCGAAGACCGGCGCCGCGATCAATGGCATGCCGACGGCTTCATGTTCGCGCTGCAACTCCAACATCAGCGAAGGCGACAAGGTCGACATCACGACATGCACGCAAGCTTTGTCTGCAGTTTCCAGAACAGCGCTGGAGAGCAGCACTTGCCTGACGGCGGCATCATCGGCCAGAAGAGTGATGACTACCTCTTGCTGGAACGCCGAGGCCGGCGTTTCGATAACGCTGATGCCTTCGAGATCCTTGAACGCCGCGTGACTGCGGTTCCATGCCGAGACGTGATGGCCAGCGCGGACGAGCAGTGGAATGATCGCTCTGCCCATGCTTCCCACTCCGATAAAACCAATCTTCATTTGCAGTCTCCGGTTTGTATTCGACGACGGTGAATGCAGACAAGTATGTCGGGCACGGGATTGCTACGGCACTGCCATTGCTGCACTCTCACTGTTCATTTTTGTACGGGGGCAGAGCATGGACTGGAGTGATGTGCGGGTCTTTCTCGCGATTGCCCGCAGCGGGTCATTGGGGGCTGCCGCCAAACTGTTGGGGGTCAGCCATCCGACCGTGGGGCGGCGCTTGCAGGTGCTGGAACAGTTCAGTGGCCAACCCGTTTTCCTGCGTACCAACCAAGGTCTCGTGTTGACCGACAGCGGGGAGAAGCTCCTCAGCCTCGCGCAGGAAATGGAGCAAAGTGCGTTGGCCATCGAAAGGCGCCTCGCGGGGGACAGCGCACAGCCCGAAGGTGTGCTGCGCATTTCCTGCGCTGACTGGTTCGCCTGTTATGTCCTGGCCCCGGTGCTGAGTGAACTGGGCCGGCGTTATCCATTGATCGTGCCCGAGGTCATTGCCGGGCATCGATTGTTTGATCTGGCTCGCCGCGACGCCGACATCGCGTTTCGAATCGTTCCGTTCACCGAACCCGATATCGTGCACCGCAAGCTGATCTCCCTGACTTACGGGTTATACGCAGCCGTTGGATCTGCTGACCCTGAGCCACAGGGCGCCGGGCTGGGTCTGATCACCATGAGTGTTGCCCAGTCTCATTATCCCGATGTGCAGTGGCTGCAGCAGCGTTACCCTCTGGCGCGTACCGTGTTTACCAGTAGCAGCCGCACAGTCCAGGCGCAAATGTGTGCGCAGGGGCAGGGCGTCGCGGTATTGCCCCGCGCTTTGGGCGACCAGTTGACGGCGCTGCGTCTGATCGATTCAGATGAACCGCCACCAGGCCGCGACATTTGGATGGGCTACCACCAGGACATGCGCCAGATGGACAGTCTGCGCGCGCTTGCCGACCTGGCCTCCGTCATGATTGGCACTCAGGCAGGCGGTTGATTCACTCTGCCGGCTGCATGGCCGCCGTTTGCAGCTCTGCAGCAGATTGGCGCGCCAGACTCAGGCTCAGTCCTGCGCCTACGGCCAGACAGGCAGCGATGCACAGTATGGCGACGGTGAAGGCGTGGGTGATGGCCGCCGCGTCCGTGTCCTTGCCCAGAAGCGTGTAAAAAATGCCACCAATGATCGCCACGCTCAGTGCCGTGCTGATTTGCAGGGTGGAACTGGTGATGCCCGCAATCATGCCGGAATACGCCGGTGCCACGCGTCCAGTGATCATGCGCATCAATGTTGGAAGGGCAAGTCCTTGTCCGAAGCCGATCAGAAAGAGAATCACGGCAAGGGACAGCGCAGTGGGCGTGACGGCCGTCGGTGTGTGCGCCACGAGCCAGGCCAATAGCACGAACCCCAGCACTTCGAGTGCCATTCCGAAGGGATTCACATAAGACCCCAGCAAACGCCGGAATAGATGGGTGGCGAGCGGCCCCAGCAAGAAACCAGCGCCGAATGGCAGAAAGACCAGACCTGCACTGAGCGGGCTCGTATGCAGCGCTCCCTGTAAATAGATGGAAAACAGCAGGAAGAACACGCCGATCGCGTAAAAAGTCAGCGCCACCAGCAATGCCCGGCCCAGCCTGGGCGCACGCAGTGCAGCAGGGTTCAGCAACGGCGCGCCTTGCGCTTGATACAAGCGGGCTTCGTAGCGCCAGAACAGCCAGGCCAGCAGTGGCACCGCCGCCAGCGACAGCCAGGCCCACCACGGCCAGCCCGCTTCACGTCCCTCGATCAGTGGAACGATCAGCGCCGCAAGCGTCACCATCGACAACAGCGTTCCACCCAGATCCAGCTTGCTGGTCTGGGGTGCGCGGGTTTCCTTGACCACGGGGATGGCGATCAGAATGACCAGCAACGCAATCGGTAGATTCACCAGAAATATCGACCGCCAGCCCAGGTTCATCAGGTTGAGCGAGATCAGAATCCCGCCAAGTGCCTGGCCGACTACCGACGCCAAACCAAACACCGCACCGTACAGGCTCAACGCCAAGGGTTTTTCCGACTCAGGGAATATCGCCTGCACTGAAGCGAGTGCCTGCGGCGCCATGACAGCGGCCGTCACGCCTTGCAGCGAGCGTCCGGCGATCAACACCCAGGGTGACTCGGCGACACCGCAGATCAGTGAGGCGACGGCAAAGCCAATCAGGCCAACGAAGAACATTCTCATGCGGCCAAAGATGTCGCCAAGCCTTCCGCCGGTGATCAGTGTCACGGCATACAGCGCCGCGTAAGAAGAGATGATCAACTGTTCGGCAGAGGAGGCCGTGCCCAGCGATTGCTGAATCGAAGGCAGCGCTACGTTCACGATGAAGAAATCCAGCGGCGGCAAGAATGCACCGACCAACAGGATGGCGAACATCAGCCAGCGCCGCTGTTCCGGAAGGGCTACTATTTTCTCAGGCATAAGGTCTCCTTTCTGAAACCCTTCGGCTCCAGAATATTTTCGATTGCGAGTCATGCTTTGAATAAGCTGAGTTCAATCTAAACGATCAAACCCTGGCTGACGCCTCACATAAATGAACGTCCAATGTTCATTTATGGCAGTGCCGCTGCGCCCCTGCCTCCTCGCAAAATGGCCGCACTGTGGTTCCAGTCGAGCCACACAACCGAAATCGAGGAGTCAGTTATGTCAGGTAAATTCGCTGATCAGGTCGCAGTCGTCACCGGCGCGTCCACCGGGATCGGATTTGCGATTGCACAGGGTTTGATTGCCGAGGGCGCCAGGCGCGTTTACATCACCGGGCGTTCTGCAGCCACGCTGGAGGCTGCGGTGGCCAAGCTTGGCGACAGGGCGGTCGCGGTCATTTCCGATGTCGCGCGCCAGGTTGATCTGGACGAGCTCAAGGCGACGATTGAGGCGCACGACGATCAACTGGACTCAGTGTTTGCCAATGCGGGTATTTGTGAAAAGAACCCGCTGGGCGAGACCACCGAGGCCGCCTATTTCAACATGTTCGACATCAACGTAAAGGGAGTCTTTTTTACTGTACAGACGTTGATGCCATTGTTGAAAAATGGCGCTTCGATTGTACTGACGGCCTCTATCTGTTCCAGCAATGGCATGGAAGGACTGAGCCTCTACAACGCGTCCAAAGCCGCGGTACGTTCCTTTGCCAGGACGTGGGCCAACGAACTCAAAGGTCGCAAGATTAGAGCGAATGTCCTGAGCCCTGGCTTCACCCGCACACCGCTGATGGATAACGGCTTGAAGATGAGCGAAAGCGACGTCGCCGCGCTGCGTCAGCACGTCGCGCAGATCACGCCATTGGGGTACATGGCCGAGCCTGAGGAAATCGCCTCGTCGGCGCTGTTTCTTGCGTCTGCCGATGCGAAATATGTCAACGGTGTGGAGTTGATGGTCGACGGCGGCCTGTCGCAGATCTGACCACGTGCTCAACCGTAGCGCAGCCCTCGCGCAGGGCTGCCTTCCTCGCTTATGCGCAGCCCCTGCAGGAAACCTCATAATGAACAATGAACAACTGACAGCCCGACTGGACGCCCTGGAAAGTCGCGCCGCCATCGAGTCGCTGATCAGCGCCTACGCCAATGCTTTCGACCGCATCGACGCCTCGCTTCTTAGCTCAATCTGGCACGAAGAGTCGACACTGGATCTACCGGGTTTTGGCCAGGCTGGAAACCGTGACGAAATCCTGGCGATGGCGCAAAACAGCTGGCGCCAGATGCCCCATATGCACCACTGGATGGCCAACCCGCTGATTGAAATCGAGGGTGACAGCGCAGTGGGCACGGTAGCTGCGGATTGCCTGTTTCATGACATTGAAAAAGGCCCGGTGCAAGTCAGCGGTCTTTACCACGACAGGTTTGAACGTCGGGACGGAAAGTGGGCGTTCCTGTCACGTCGTTTTGAAATGCATTTCCTGACGCCGTTAAAAGATTGGGTACCCGCAGCGGGCGAAGAACAGTTTGCACCGTTCGAGCAGCTCAAGGGAACGACAGCGAAAAACGAATAGTCCCGGCCCTTGGCTGTTCGACACCCACGTGGCCGTCATGCAGTTGCATGATGGCCGCGACAATGGCGAGGCCAAGCCCGTAGGAGTCGGAATTCTGGTGCCGAGACGCATCGCCACGGTAAAAGCGGTCGAAGAGTTTGCCCAGGGTTTCGTCGCCCAGCACCGGCCCTTGGTTCTCCACTTCAATCCGGGCACCTCCGTGGGTTTCCAATACCCGTATCAGAATCTCGGTGCCCTCGTAAGCGTAGCGAACAGCGTTCGCCACCAGGTTGCTCAACGCTCTGCGCAGCAGCAAGGGGTCAGCGAGCACGATACCATCGCCCGTTATTTGGAAGCTCATTCGCCGCTCTTCAGCCAAGCCCTCAAAATACTCAGCGATGCGCTGTGATTCGTCATGCAGCGACAGTTGCTGGCGCTCCACTACGGCTTGCGCTTCATCGGCGCGCGCCAGAAACAGAATGCTTTCGACGATGCGCGAGATCCGTTCGAGTTCTTCAAGGTTCGAAGCGATCAGCGCCTGATATTCGTCCTCGCTACGGCGTTGGCGAAGGGCAACCTGACAATGTCCCATCAACGACCCGACCGGCGTGCGGATTTCATGGGCAAGGTCGGCGGAAAATTGCGTCAGTCGCTGATAACCCTGAGCAAGACGATCAAGCA
Source organism: Pseudomonas sp. UF-293 (assembly GCF_058245595.1). Classification (NCBI taxonomy): domain Bacteria; kingdom Pseudomonadati; phylum Pseudomonadota; class Gammaproteobacteria; order Pseudomonadales; family Pseudomonadaceae; genus Pseudomonas; species Pseudomonas sp. UF-293. The sequence goes on from NZ_JBSICA010000018.1 coordinate 93,360, forward strand.
TCGCGTTATAGGCGTCACTCAGCTGTTGCAATTCAACCGGCGTATCGGCGCTGTCCATGCGGCTGTGCAGACGCTCAGGCGTTATGGCTGCGGCATGGGCGGCCATTTTGCGCAGCGGACGCAGCCCGCGACGCAATGACAGATAACCCAGCAACGCGGTTGCCAGAAAGGCAAGGGCCACGGCCAGGTAGATGCGCTCGCGATACGCTGCAAGCATCGCCATTTCCTTGCCCATAAGGTGTGCGGCCGTCAGTCGGACTACACGGCCACCCGACGTCGTGACTACGGAGGCGGCGCGCAGCCTTGTTCCCGAGTCGGTCACGCCGCTGCGCAGATCACTGACGCTCAGCTTTGTGTCCTGGCCGATCACCGGCAGTTCAGGCAACGTGACGTTGAGTGGATTGACCTGGATGACCGGTGGCTGCCCCGGCTCTTCAATGATGAAGATGTCGTCTTCGCTGTCGAGCATGTTCTTGAAAATCTGCGGGCTGTCGCGCAGCTTTTCGATGGCGAGTTCGTAATGCAGGAGCTTGCGAAAATGCTCCAGACGGCCCATCACCGCGTGATCGCTGTAGATCAATACCGAGGCTTTCATCGTCTGATACAGATAGAAGCCCGCGCCGGCCACGGCCAGCATCGCGACCATGGCAAACGCCACGGTCGATCGCAGCGTCAGCGAGGGTTGGCGTCGGGACCGCATGGCCTCACCTCGCAGACATAGCCGATACCGCGAATGGTATGGATCAGCTTGATCGGGTAGGGCTGGTCGACCTTGTTGCGCAGGCGCTTGACAGCGACGTCCACCACGTTGGTATCGCTGTCGAAATTCATGTCCCAGACTTCCGAAGCGATTTGTGTCCTGGACAACACATCGCCGGCTCGACGCAGAAACAGATGGAGCAGGGCGAACTCCTTGTTGGTCAGCACGATCACCTGTTGTTGGCGGGTCACGCGGCGCCGGACCAGATCCAGTTCGAGATCGGCAAGGTGGAAATGGTCGGCTTCGCGCACGACACCGCGGCGCAGAATAGTGCGGATGCGCAACAGCAGTTCGGTAAACGAAAAAGGTTTGATCAGGTAATCATCGGCGCCCAGTTCCAGACCGCGAATGCGGTCTTGCAACTGGTCGCGCGCGGTAAGGAACAGCACGGGTACGTCTTGTCTGGCGCGCAACAGCTCGATGATCTGAAACCCGTCAATCCCGGGCAACATCACGTCCAGCACGATCAGGTCATAGGTCGTATGCAAGGCCATGTGCAGGCCGTCGGCGCCATGCTGGGTCCAGTCGACGTTGTAACCGGACTCACCGAGCCCCTTTTTCAGGTACTCACCTGTTTTGGTGTCATCTTCGATCAGCAGGATATGCATCGTCAGGCGCGCTCGGGTTTCTTCATGACGGGATTCAGTCCGCGACATCGGTATCTCGGCTGTGCAGTGTAACGGGATGAGCGGGCGCAGTCGGTTACATTTCTGTCATTCATGGTCAGGGTTGGCGAATGACAAAAATGTCATTCGACGGTCATCGTGACGTCCCGGTCTGCGGTTGAGGATGGCGACACATCAACCCATGAGGAATCGTCGCCATGCAACTCAAAAACGCCCTGTCTACCACGTTCGGTTTGGTGATGCTCAGCGCTGCCGTCATTGCCACCGCCGCCGACATGCCGGTCATCAAACCACTGCGCGGTACGGTGGAAAGCGTCAGCAACAACACGCTGACCTTCACTGTCCGCTCTGGCGCCCAGCAGACGATCGGACTGACTGACAAGACCGGTATCAGCCGGGTATCGAAGGCCAATATCGACTCGATCAAATCCGACAGCTTCATCGGCTCGGCGGCCATCCCGCAGGCCAACGGAACCTTGAAGGCGCTTGAGGTCACGGTATTCGACGCCAGGCTCAAGGGCAGCGGCGAAGGTCATTACGGTTGGCAGAACGCAGACGGTAGCACTGGCACCATGACCAACGGCACCGTGGGCAAACTGTCCAAAACCGACGGCCGCACGTTGACCGTCAACTACCAGGGCGGCGAGAAACAAATCGTCGTGCCGGATGACGTGCCTATCGCCTACGTCGAGCCAGGCAAAGCCGATGAGCTGGTTAAAGGAACGAAAATCGTCGTGTTCCCCGCTGCAGATGGCACCGCACGCGGCATTGCAGTCGGCAAGGATGGCTTCCAGCCACCGATGTAATCATCTGAGAAAGCTTGAGCGTTGCCGTCTGGCAACGCTCCGCTAAACGGAAGGCTTGCAAGGGGAAACACGTGAGACAGAAAAAGCTGCATCCCTGGCCGGTTCGCCTCACCCACTGGCTCAACGCTGCCTGCATGGTCTGCATGTTCATGAGCGGCTGGGCCATTTACAACGCCTCGCCACTGTTCGGCTTCAGATTTGCGGCGGCGCTGACCGTGGGCGGTTGGCTGGGCGGGGCGCTGGCCTGGCATTTCGCGTTTATGTGGCTGCTGCTGATCAACGGCGCGATCTATGTGCTGTACGGGTTGGCCAGTCGCCATTTCAAACGTGAGCTGCTGCCCATCGGCATTGCCGCATTGAAGCATGATCTGACCGATGCCTTGCGCTTTCGGCTGGTGCATGAAAAGGGTGTCTATAACGCAGTACAGCGCCTGATGTACTGGATCGTGCTGGCGGCAGGTGTACTGATCGTGATTTCGGGTGTAGCGATCTGGAAACCGGTTCAACTTCAAGAGCTGGTCGCGTTACTGGGCGGCTATGACGTTGCTCGTTACGTACATTTTGCGGCCATGGCGATGATTGCAGCGTTTGTGGTGATTCACCTGGTCTTGGTGATTCTGGTACCAAAAACCCTGTTGCCAATGATCACGGGTGGAGTCCGGACGCCTGATAACGAGAAAAATGGGTCATGACTGAATTTACAAAAAAAACGCGTCAGCGCGTCAGGATTGAACCTGCGCAACAGCTTGAACTGGACAACATTCAGCGCCGGCATTTTCTTCGGGCCGGCCTCACGGTGGGCGCGATGTCGATGCTGACCGGTTGCAACCTGCAGGACGGCGATCAGGTCGACAAAGTGCTTTGGGCCATGTCGCGTTGGAACGACCGGGTCCAGGCGTGGCTGTTCAGTGGACGGAAACTGGCGCCGACCTTCGCCCGCGCGCAGATCACAAAGCCGTTTCCGTTCAACGCTTTCTATGGTCAGGACGATATCCCTGAAGTAGACCTGACCAGTTACTCGCTCGCCGTCTCCGGCCGGATCAGGGACAAGGCGCCGTGGACACTCGAAAGCTTGCGCAAGCTGCCGCAACGCAGCGATATCACTCGGCTGATCTGTGTTGAGGGCTGGAGCGCGATCGGGCAATGGGGAGGTGTACCGCTGAAAACCTTCCTGGAACACATCGGCGCCGACACCACAGCGAAATTTGTCGGTTTCAAATGTGCCGATCGTTACTACTCCAGTCTGGACATGCCGACCGCCTTGCACCCGCAGACGCTGTTGGCACTGGATTACGCTAACGTGGCGCTGCCGCCCGAGTACGGCTATCCGCTGAGGGTTCGGGTCCCCACCAAACTGGGCTTCAAAAACCCCAAGCATGTTGTCGAGATTTTCGTCAGCAACGACAACCCGGGCGGGTATTGGGAAGACCAGGGCTACAACTGGTTCAGCGGGATCTGATGAAGCAAAGAACGGAACTGTCACGCCAGGAACACTGGCGAGATTTATGACACCAAGCGTGATATGAGGCATGCCGATGACCGGTATTTCTGCAGTACCGCCAGCACCATCCGTCTTGCCGACATCAGAACCCAGGATGCGGGCAACGGGTGATGGAGCAGATTTCCAATCTCTCTTGCAGGCTCAGTCCAGTCCACCTTTACAACAGTCGGATAAAGCTCGCACTCGGATGCTCTTTGATAATCTTGCCGCATGTACCTTCAATGGCGAAAAAAGGGCTATCTGCTTTGATGTTATCGGCACAGGGGGACTGAATGCGTTCGCCATTGCAGTGGCTCTCTCGCCGCTAACCGTCACCTGGGTACCGACCGAGATTGTTCGAGCGCCACTGCGCTCGCCTGGAATACGGACTTTTCGCCGTCGCAATCCCTCTTCAGCCGAGAGCTCCTTCCTCAACCGGTCAAATTCGGAGGATAGGGGTTACGATTAGACGGGTCTCGAAAGCTTGCTCGCCTTAGGCCAGTATTATTAAGGGAGAAGCAGATACCGCCAATTCTCACCTGTAGCGTTGAATGGTCTTTCGGTCGCCTAAAGTAGAAAGCCCGATGGCTTCTCTATCGTGGGTGGTGTTATGAGGCAGCGTCGACTTACAGCCTATTTTTCCACCCCGCTGTCATCCCCCGTTTATTCTGAGCATCAGAGAGTTATAGCCCGCCATCAGGGCTACTTTTGGCCGAAGGTAGTCGTTCGTGAACGGCTGCTTTCGGCCAAAAGCAGACATTGATAATGGTGTAGATCAGCTGCTGGAGGTTGTCGGCCACCAATGAAAAAATCGCAACCAATACTAGATTGACCGCAGAGTCCCCTAACTCTTGCAGCGGAGAGCATTGACTACCAATGCAAAGGCTGGCAAGGACTGCCTCCGGCTCGGGTAGTAGAGGTGATATCCGGGAAAAGTTGGTGACCAGTCTTCAAGAACACGGATTAACCGACCATCCTTGACATGTGCCTGGACAAGATCCTCCGGTGCGTATACCAACCCGCATCCTTCCAGAGCGGCGGTCATTATTTGGGGTGAGGTGCTAAAGATCATCTGGCCAGACACCTGAACATGTAGCGCCTTGCCGGCCTTGGAAAACTCCCAGGCATACAAACCACCATGAGTGGGCAAACGCAGGTTCACGCAGTTATGAGTTGTCAGATCTTGGGGAGTCTGTGGTTTTACACGATGAGCAAAGTAACTCGGCGCTCCCACCACAGCCATTCGAAAGTCAGGGGAAATCCTGACTGCGATCATGTCCTTTGCCACTTGATCGCCTATACGCACACCGGCGTCGAAGCGTTCAGCGACGATATCGACTAACTTGTAGCCGATGTTGATCTCTAGAGTCAGATCGGGATATTCCGGCAGCAACCTAGAGAGTTTCGGCCAGAGAATGGTAGATGCCGCATGGTCGGGCGAGGTGATCCGGATAGTTCCGCCCGGCTTGTCACGCAGCTCTCCCAACGCCGCAATTTCGGCTTCTATCCCCTCGTAGTAAGGCACAAGGCTCACAAGCAATCGCTCGCCGGCTTCGGTCGGCGACGCGCCGCGTGTGGTGCGGGCCAGCAAGCGGATACCAAGACGTTCCTCAAGACTGCGGATGCTATGGCTAATAGCTGATTGGGACACACCCAAATGGGCCGCAGCTCTGGTGAAACTGCGCTCGCGCGCAACGGTGATGAACACCGCAAGGCTGTTGAAATCGCTCTGTGGCATTATGAATTAACCTCATACCGGTTATCGCAGTATGCCACTTCTTGAATGGGCCAGATGTTTATAAAGTAGCTCCATCCCCAATAACCAAACAGTTTGTGGGTTGGTTACCAATACCCGCAAAGGAGATGGATGATGTATAAGCGCAAAATCGGCAGCAACGGCCTCGAAGTTTCAGCGATTGGCTTGGGCTGCATGGGCCTGACATTCGGCTATGGCACCACCACTGACAAAGCGGACGCAATCAAACTCATCCGGGCGGCCTTTGAGCGTGGCGTCACCCACTTCGATTCGGCAGAAGCCTATGGCCAAGTCAACGAAGAAATGGTTGGCGAAGCCGTTCAACCATTTCGCGAGCAGATCATCATCGCGACAAAATTCGGTTTTAAGGACGGCAGTCCCGCCGCAGGGCTGGACAGTCGACCTGAGCGCATCCGCCAGGTGGCGGAAGAATCACTCAAGCGCCTGAAGACCGACTGCATTGACCTGTTTTACCAACATCGCGTCGATCCAAATGTTCCTATGGAAGATGTTGCCGGGGCCGTGCGCGACCTCATCACCGAAGGCAAGGTCAAATACTTTGGCATGTGTGAAGCCGGCGTAGACGCTATCCGTCGCGCCCATGCGGTGCAGCCGCTGTCCGCACTTCAAAGTGAGTATTCGATGTTCACCCGTGAGCCTGAACAGGAAATTATTCCAACCCTCGAAGCGCTCGGGATTGGCTTCATTCCCTTCAGTCCATTGGGCAAGGGTTTTTTGACCGGGAAAATTGATGCCGGCACGACCTTCTCCAACGGTGATGTCCGGAACAATCTGCCTCGTTTTGCTGACGGTGCCCGCGAGGCCAACCACCATCTCGTCACCCTGATCGGTGAAATCGCCCAACGCAATCAAGCCACCCCCGCCCAGATTGCGCTGGCCTGGCTGCTGGCACAAAAGCCGTGGATTGCGCCTATACCAGGCACAACCAAGCTGCATCGCCTTGAAGAGAACGTAGGCGGAGCAACCGTGGAATTGACCGTAGAAGACCTTCGCGAACTTGGTGAGGTTCTGGCCAAGGTGCCTGTACAAGGTGAGCGTTACACCGCGCAGATGATGAAAACCATCAACCGTTAATCGTTCTTCAGCGCCTGACGGTGTTTCTTCGGGGGCACCGTCACACCCTCGTTTCCCGCTATCCACCTGCACGAGCAAGCGATCACTATGAAGTCAGACGAAGCTAACTTCGCCGTACCGGCATTTGCGCGCTATACCCATGACGTGCTTCTAGAGGAGATATGGCAGCGCCCGCAACTGCTGCCCCGGGATCGCAGCATCGTGACTGTTGCCGCCTTGATTGCGCGGCATCAGTCAGACGAAATGGCTCGCCAATTCAACTTGGCGTTGGAAAATGGCGTTACGCCCACCGAACTGGGTGAAGTCATCACTCATTTGGCATTCTATTCAGGCTGGGGCAATGCGACATTGGCGGCATCCATCGCCAAAGACATCTTTGAGACTCGCGGTATCGCACCAAGCGCATTGGCGGATGTAAAGGACAACCTGCTCCCAATCGATGAAGGCTTTGAGCAGATGCGCGTGGCGGCGGTAGAACAGATGATCGGCCCTGCATTCGACGCGCTCGCAGACTATACAACTTCGGTACTGTTCCATGACCTGTGGCTGCGCCCGGCACTGACTCCCCGTGATCGTAGCCTGGTCACGGTCGCGGCTCTGGTTGCAGTGGGGCAAGCCGCTCAAATCCCTTTTCATGTGAACAAAGCCATGGATAACGGTCTGACCCAAATTCAGGCTGCCGAAGTCATTACGCATCTGGCCTTCTACGCCGGTTGGCCGAACGCAATGTCGGCGGCAGACATCGCCAAAGGAATATTCGAAAAGCGCTCCGAGTAAATCACTTGGCAAATGTGGCGCTGTACGTCGAATGACCGGACATGAATCGGTCATTTCGCGCCAGCTATGGTTTCGTCTAAATCCAGGGTAAAAATACGCATAACATCAAATCCGAAGAGCGGCACATCATCTGCGAGCTTCGCTGCGATGATTACAACTCCGAGTGGGTTAAAGCCTTTACTCTGCAATTTGTTGAGCCGGCAAGAGCGGAACCCGGTTGCGGCTGTTACGACCTCTATCAGAGTTTCGAAGCACCCAATACGTTTTATATTCTCGATGGCTGGACAAACCAGCAGGCGGTCGAAGAGCACGCCGGCAATCAGCATGTCGCCAGCGTTATGGAAAGAGCTACGTCCACTGCTCACTTTCGGCCCCGCTATTACCCTCAATACTCGTGTAAGTAATTCAGGTCATCCGGGTGTTTGTACTTATGGATAGCGCTAACGGTATGTGCCCCATAACCGTCATTGAATATTGTCCGCTAAGTTCGTAAACGGACGTTTACGAATGGCTGCTAATGGCCGAAAGCAGGTGTTCGTGAGCGGCAGCTAATGGACGAAAGCGGTCTACTGAGCATTCAATGCTACCGTCGCGCTGTGCTTAGTTTTGTTGAGCACTTAACGGTGTCAGAAGGGTAGGGTTGCGGAAATGCCCGAAAAGATGCGGAAACGATCCAAAGAGAGAGGAGCAAATTTCCTGAATGCCAGAAACGACAAAGCCCTGAATAATCAGGGCTTTGTCGGTACAAAATATGGCGGAGGCGATGGGATTCGAACTCATGGACCTGTTACAGTCGACGGTTTTCAAGACCGTTGCCTTAAACCACTCGGCCACACCTCCGTTTGCGTTGCGGGCGCCATAATACCTGAATGAAACACACTGTCAAACTCTCTGCATGGCTTGTTACAGAGCGTCTGTTATGATCTTTGCGACTGAACGTTTCAAACCAACAGGAGTGTCGCCATGCGCGAACAGGATTACGCAGTTAATAACAGCGTGCAGGCTGAGCAGCTAGAGGTTAGCCGCGTCCTGCGCAACACTTATGGTCTCTTGGCTCTGACCCTCGCATTCAGCGGCGTGATGGCCTTCGTAGCCCAGCAGATGCGTGTCGGCTACCCGAACATTTTCGTGGTGCTGATCGGCTTCTACGGGCTGTTCTTCCTTACCAACAAACTCCGTGATTCCGCGTGGGGCCTGGTGTCCGCCTTCGCGTTGACCGGTTTCATGGGTTTCCTGCTCGGCCCGATCCTCAACCGTTACCTGGGCATGCAGGGCGGCGCTGAAGTGGTCAGCTCGGCGTTCGCCATGACCGCGCTGGTGTTCGGTGGTCTGTCGGCCTACGTGCTGATCACCCGCAAGGACATGAGCTTCCTCGGCGGCTTTATCACTGCAGGTTTCTTTGTCCTGCTGGGCGCTACGCTGGCGAGCTTTTTCTTCCAGATCAGCGGCCTGCAACTGGCGATCAGCGCCGGCTTCGTGCTGTTCTCCTCGGTCTGCATTCTGTTCCAGACCAGCGCGATCATCCACGGCGGCGAGCGCAACTACATCATGGCGACCATCAGCCTGTATGTATCGATCTACAACCTGTTCGTCAGCCTGCTGCAACTGTTCGGCATCATGAGCCGCGACGACTGATCGTAATGGCTGCAATAAAAAACCCGCTTCGGCGGGTTTTTTATCGTCTGGAGAAAAGTGTCTGCTCAGTTGATGACGATGCTACCGTCCACTTGCTGACGGTAGATCGTGTACGGCAGCAGCAGCGTATCGAGGGCACCGGAGACCACGGCATCAACCAACAGCCCCGGGATCGCAGTGTTGCGGTGATTATCGGCATCAACACCCGAGGACAGCGGCGCATTCAAGGAACAGAAGTCATAGGCGATGCCGCTGTAGATTCTCGGTACCGCGCCGCAATAACTTTTCTGTTGCTTGAGTCCGTCAACGGCAGCCTGATCGTTGCGCGCTACCGTTTGAATCGTGCCACAACCGCCGAGCAGCAGGGCCGCCAGCAGCATTGCCTGAATTTTCATAGCGCCATTCCTTAGCCGCGAAAAGCCACAATCTACGCCGATCAAAGGCAAAAGGCACCTACGCCATCGGTGGCAGGCGTCGTTTCACCGGGGTCTTCTTGACGATCGCCGTATTGGTTTCAGCCAGTGTATTCAGTCGGTCGAGCAGGGTATCGAGTTGCTCCATCGAGCGCACATGCAGACGCGCGATAAAGCAGTCCTCACCGGTGACCTTGTCACACTCGGTGAACTCAGGGATCGACATGATCTGCCGTTCCACCTCCTGCAATTGCCCTGGCAGCGGCCGCACACGGACGATCGCCTGCAACTGATAGCCGAAGCATTTCGGATCAATCTCCACCGTGTAGCCCTTGAGCACGCCGCGTTCTTCCAGACGCCGCAACCGTTCGGCCACGCTGGGCGATGACAGGCCGCTGATCTGCGCCAGCGCTTTGAGCGAGCGCCGCGAGTCTTCCATCAGCGCGCTGATGAGGATCTGATCGATATCGTCAGTCACAGGCAAATTCCGAATTAGGCAAAGGGCGCAAATCACCCTCGATAAAAAAGGTAAAAACCAAGTTTAGCCTGCTTTATGCGCTGGAGCAGCGCGAGGCGCGCTTGGCATACTTTTGCCATGCTTCGCTCACAGCCTCAGGAGAACAATAATGGACAACGCAATCCGCCGCGGCTCGCTGGAAATGACCGCCGCCATGCTGATATCCGGAACGATCGGCTGGTTCGTGCTGGTGTCCGGGCAACCGGTACTGGACGTGGTGTTCTGGCGCTGCGTGTTCGGCGCCGGCACCTTGCTGTTGATCTGCGCCGCGTTCGGCTTTCTGCGCCCGGGGATTCTGACCCGCACTACGTTTCTGCTGGCGGTGCTCAGTGGAATGGCGATTGTCGGCAATTGGGTGCTGCTGTTCGCGTCCTATTCACGCGCCTCGATAGCCATTGGTACGGCGGTCTATAACGTGCAGCCGTTCATGCTGGTCGGTCTGGCGGCGTTGTTCCTTGGCGAAAAGCTCACCTTGCAGAAGCTGTTCTGGCTGACGATTTCGTTCATGGGAATGCTGGCGATCGTCAGCGCCCATCGCACGCAAGGCGAGGAGGGTAACGACTACTTGATGGGGATTGCGCTGGCGTTGGGCGCGGCGTTTCTGTATGCGATTGCTGCACTGATCATCAAGCGCCTGACCGGCACGCCGCCGCACCTGATCGCGCTGATTCAAGTCTGCACCGGTGTGCTGTTGCTCGCGCCGTTCGCGCATTTCGATGCGTTGCCACAAGGCGCCGATGCCTGGGCGAGTCTGGTGACGCTGGGCATTGTGCATACCGGTTTGATGTACGTCTTGTTGTACGGCGCGATTCAAAAACTGCCGACCGCGCTGACCGGCGCGCTGTCGTTCATCTATCCGATTGCGGCGATTTTCGTTGACTGGTACGCCTTCGGCCATCGCCTGGAATTGCTGCAGTGGATCGGCGTCGCGGCGATCCTGCTGGCTGCCGCCGGCATGCAGCAGGGGTGGGGCTGGAAAGCCCGGCGGCTGGCGGCGCAGTAACGTTCAGATGTTCCAGCGCGGCGCAGTGGCCGCCAGACGCTGGCGCATCTCGCTGATATTGGCCGCCAGTTGTCGGGTCAGCATGCGGTAGCCGTCGAGCGTATTGACGACCGGCGCATCAAGGTCCGCTGCTGGCAGCTCCATCGGTCGCTCCAGCCGCTGCGAAGCGCCGGTTTTCAACGCGCGGGCCATGCCGATCAGCTGCACGCGAATCTGCCGGTGCTCAGCCTTCAGCGCCGTTTGCAGATGTGCCGTGGCCTGTGGATCGCTGACGTTGGGGCGGATATTGCCGAGAATTTCCAGCGTGCTGATGCACATGCGCAGGTTGCGCTGAATCGCGTCGAGTTCGGTCATGGAGATTTTCACTTCCTTGGACACCGACGGCATCAGCGAGCGCAACTGCACCATCACCGCACCCACCTTGCTCATCAGCCGCACGTGTTCGTCGGCGCTGACCGCTTCACCGTTGATGATGCGCCCGTACACCGTCGCGCAATCGCGCAAGGCATCGGCGAGGTTGTAACGCCACGAGTAGACCGCGTACAGCGGCAGAGCGAAGGAAAACGCCAGGGCGAGGGCGATGCCGATCAGGATGTCGACGCCGCGCCACAGACCATCGGTGATCGGGTTATCGCCATGCCCGGCAACGATGAACACGGTGATCGCCGAGAGCAGGGCGGTGTAGCCACCCTTGCCAATCGCGTGATACGAGAAAAAGCCACAGACCACGGCCATGGAAAAGTAGGTCAGCCACGGCAGGCCCAGCCACGCATGTTGCGCCACCAGTGCCAACCCGACCCCTGCACCGATCAAGGTACCAATGGCGCGCTCGGCGGCTTTTTTGCCGATATTGCCGTGATGCTGCAAACCGCCGATCACCACCAGCATGGTCACTGACGCCCATTCGCCGTGGGGCAGATTGATGCCGGTGGTCAGCAGAATCGTCGCCAGCAACCCCAGCGCCACCCGCACGGAATGGATCAGTCGGGCGTGACGGTAGCGCCGATACGGGTCCAGTAACGGACGCAGGATACGGCGCAACAGCGGTGGCAGGCGGTGGGAGCTGTAAGTAGTCAGTGCGAACCTCGTGAGTCAGTCAAATCAATGGAAGGGGAAAATGTAATTCATCCAGGCGGACATGCGCAGCAGGATTTTGCGCATCGCGCCGATGTGATGAAAGTGCTGACTGTACAGCGCCGCTTGCCCATAGGCGCCGCCCGGCATGAGCGCGCTGTATTCGGCGAACGCCGGGTCAGTGATTTCAATGATCACCGGCACCCGTCCGGCCGGTGGCGAACCGGTGTAGCTGATCAGCGTGCCGGAAGGTTGCACCTGGCCCTCGGCGATCACCCCGATCACACTTTTCACCCTACCGGCGAAGACCTTGCCGGGAATGCCATCGAAGGCGACTTCGGCCTCGTCGCCCACGGTCAGGCGCAGCAGGCTGTTCTGACGCATCCACGCTGCAAAATACTGACCTTCCTGCGGAATAAACACCATTGACGGGCGCAGCGGCAGCTTGCTCGCCATCATCCCCGGGCGCAGCGAAACGTGGGTGACGAAGCCTTTGCTCGGTGCTCGAACCACGGTGTTGTCCAGCTCGAACTGCGCATTGTCCAGTTGCGCCTGCAGATCGTCGGTGCGGGCGATGGCCGCGTCCAGTTCACGCTGGGTGCCGAAGTTGCGGCGAATCAGTTCGGTGATGCGGTAGCGGTCGCCCTTCGCTGCAACCAGTTGCGCCTTCAGCGATTTCAAGCGGTTCTGGAAAGGCGTGGGATCGATGCGGAACAGCACGTCGCCTTTTTCCAGGGGTTCGTTGCCCTTTACCGGTACGTCGATCACCTGGCCACTGATGATCGGAATGACCGGCACCGAGACAAAGTATGAGCGCGCCACCTCGGAATAGGGATGGTTGTAGTTCATGGTGAAAATCAGCGCGCCGATGATCAACACGCCACCCAGGACAGCGGTGGGCACCGTCCATTTGTTCAGCGGAATGCGGAAGATCTTGAAGATGGCGACGCAGAGTGCGGCGTACGTGAGGATGAGCAACAGATCCATCCTCAGATCCCCCGGCTGTCAGATTGCGACGCATCCGGCGACTGCGCTTCGAGCCGCTCGATTCGGGCTTGCAGCTCGACGACCTGTTGCTCCAGTTGATTGACGTGATTCTGGATGGGTTTGCCATCGCCGAAACCCCAACCGCGATCCTCGCGATAAGCCATCGCCCAGATCCACAGAAACGGCCAGAGTGCATGCAAGGTGAACAGGCTGACCCAGCCCGTGGCATGGATCGCGTCCTGGTGCGGGTGGTTGCGGTGAACGGCGATCTCGTACGGAATGTCATGCAGCACGATGATCCCGTAAAACAGCACGAGACCGACAAAAACCAACAGACCCAATGCGAAGTAATCGAGCATGGTCAGCCTCCCAGGCATCCAGCAATGCTGGGCTCAGTGTAGTCACTGAATCACCGGGGAGCTGACGGATCGGCGGGATCATTCAATCCCGCCGATCATCAGTCAAAAGATGTAGTCGGTGGTCAGGAAACTTGAATCACGCCCGCGAATGATTTCGCTGATCAGATCCTTGTTGCTCTCCTGGAATTTGGTCGCCACCAGCGTGCGGATCGAAAACACCCGCAACGCATCGTGTACCGATAGCGTGCCCTCGGCGGAGTTCTTGCGACCGTTGAACGGATACGTGTCCGGGCCGCGCTGGCACTGGGCGTTGAGGTTGATCCGCCCGACCTGATTGGCAAAGGTGTCGACCAGGCGACCGACCGCCACCGGGTTGGTGCCGAAGATGCTCAACTGCTGGCCGAAGTCGGATTCCAGTACGTAATCGATGACGGTATCGAGGTGGCGGTACGGCACGATGGGCACGACCGGGCCGAACTGTTCTTCCTGATACACGCGCATCTGCGGGTTCACCGGATACAGCACTGCGGGGTAGAAGAACGAGGCATGGGATTCGCCGCCATTCGGGTTGACCACCTGTGCGCCTTTGCTTTGCGCATCAGCGACCAGCCCGTGCAGATAATCGACCTTGCCCGACTCTGGCAGCGGTGTCAGCGCCACGCCGCTGTCCCACGGCATGCCCGGTTTGAGCGTGGCCAGCTTGGCATTGAATTTCTCGATGAAGCTGTCGACCACGTCTTCATGCACGAAGAGAATTTTCAGCGCGGTGCAACGCTGGCCGTTGAACGACAGCGAGCCGGTGGCCGCTTCGCTGACGGCATTGTCGAGATCGACTTCGGGTAGAACGATGCCGGGGTTCTTCGCATCCAGACCGAGAGCGGCGCGCAAACGGTGGGGTTTCGGGTGCAGTTTCTTCAGGTCGCTGGCGGCCTTGTTGGTGCCGATGAAAGCGAAAATGTCGATCTTGCCGCTGGCCATCAGTGCACTGACAGTCTCGCGGCCACTGCCGTAGATGACGTTGATCACGCCGCTCGGGAAGCTGTCGCGGAAGGCTTCAAGCAACGGACGGATCAGCAGCACGCCGAGCTTGGCCGGTTTGAACACCACGGTGTTGCCCATGATCAGCGCCGGAATCAGCGTGGTGAAGGTTTCGTTCAGCGGATAGTTGTAAGGCCCCATGCACAAAGCGACGCCGAGCGGTACGCGGCGGATCTGGCCGAGGGTGTCCTGTTCCAGCTCAAAGCGGCTGGAGCGGCGGTCGAGTTCTTTCAGGGCATTGATGGTGTCGACGATGTAGTCGCAGGTGCGATCGAACTCTTTTTCCGAGTCCTTGAGGTTCTTGCCGATCTCCCACATCAGCAGCTTGACCACGGCTTCGCGCTGCTCGCGCATACGGCCGAGAAACGCTTCGACATGCTGGATGCGCTCGGCCACGCGCATGGTTGGCCACAGGCCTTGGCCGCGATCGTAAGCGCGAACGGCAGCGTCGAGGGCGGTGAGCGCGGTGTCGGCATCCAGCAGCGGCGTGCTGCCGAGGATGACCTGTTCTTCACCGTTTTCGCCTTTCAGATAAACCGGGCTGCGCACGGTGGCGAGTGAGCCGTCCCAGCGGCGCAATTGACCATCGACCAGATATTCACGCTGCTCGACCTGAGCGTCGAGGCGATATTTTTCCGGGATGTCGCTGACCGAAGGGAACAGGTTGCCAAGGATGTTTGCTGTGGTCATGTCACTACCCTGTGTTGAAGTCGGCGTGCCGATTGAAAGTCTTGTGAAGGTTATACGCCTGAATGGGCCGGGATTTAACCCTGTGAATGTCATGCGAATGTCACGCACCCGTGCAACCGCAGGCCACCCTGTGGGAGCGAGCCTGCTCGCGAAGGCGGCGGCCCATCCAACATCCTCATTGCCTGATACAGCGCTTTCGCGAGCAGGCTCGCTCCCACGGTCGATCGTTTAAATCAGTCAGTCTGTCTTCGGTAATGAAGCTTTTATGACAAAAGTTCGGTAGCACATAGCCAGTCCGGTCATGCCTGTGTAACGCGCTTGAGGAGCCTTTAGGGGCGCAGTTTGCGAGTCGGGCGGGACGCCGGGAGTGAGGCAATGGGGACTATGGAACGCTATTCGAAAGTGGGCATGCAGGAGCTCGATCAACGCCTGTCGAAGATCGTCGAAGCCGCGCGCAAGAAGCCGGTTTCGGTGTATCGCTACGGCGCGCCGTGGGTCTGGATTGTCTCGCAGGATGACTGGCAGGGCGCTTTGAAAGAAGTCTCCAGCTACATTCCGCCGGGCCATTCGCTGGTGTTGCTGCGCCCGCAGATCGACGATCTGCTCGACGCCCACCAGGACCTGCTGCGCGACCTCAATGCCGTGCCCGGCATGCTCATTCCCGCGCAAACGGTCATGCACATCCTGCTCCTGCAATTGCTCTATTCGGTCCCCAGTGAACAGCAGCTCTATGAACAGCTGAATTACAACCTGCTGTTCCGCTGGTTCGTCGGCCTCGGCCTGAACCAGAAGGTCTGGAGTTTCACCGCCCTCAGCCGTGACATCGCCACGTTGCTCAACGAGCCGCGCGCGGTGCTGCTGATTCAGAAAATCATCGGCGAAGTGTTCTGCGGCGCCTTGCTGCAAATGCCCGAGTTCTCGCTGAACTTCGCGCTGTTGCACACATGGCTGGGCAAGCACGCCTGCGCCACAACGATCAGCAATTGACGCATCACACCGGGCGCTAACGCCCACAGTTCATCGCGAATTTCAGGGGGTAGTGTGGAACGGATTTTCACGTCACGGCTGGCGCTGTGGGGCTGGCTGCTGGTGACGGCGGGCGCGCAGCCAGCGCTGGCCGAGGAGGGCACAGAAGCGCCCGCCGCGCAGCGGCTGGTCGACGTCAACGAATACTTCGTGCGCGGCAATACCGTGCTCGATGCGCGGGCGATCGAAGAAGCGGTATACCCGTTCCTCGGCCCGCAGAAAGCCTTGAGCGACATCGAAGGCGCCCGCGATGCGTTGCAGAAGGCCTATCAGGAACGCGGCTACCAGTCGGTGTTTGTCGAGCTGCCCGAGCAGGCCGTGGCTGATGGCATCGTCTATCTGCAAGTCAGCGAAACCAAAGTCGGCCGGGTGCGCGTGGTTGGCGCCAAACACTATTCGCCGCTGGACATCCGCGACAACGTCCCGGCGCTGAAAGAAGGCGAGGTGCCGGACTTCGCCAAGGTCCAGGGCGAACTCGCGCAGCTCAATAAAACGCCAGGTCGACAGGTCATGCCACTGGTGCGCGAAGGCCAACGCCCCGGCACCATGGACGTCGATCTGCAGGTCGAAGACCAGAACCCATGGACGGCCAGCGTCGGCCTCAATAACGATTACAGCGCCGACACCGAGAAGCTGCGCAGCGTCACCAGTCTCGGCTACAACAACCTCTGGCAGTTGGGCCACAGCGTCAATCTGACGTTTTTTACTGCGCCGCAGGAAACCGACAACGCCAAGGTCTGGTCCGGCTCCTATACCGCGCCGCTGAGCGAGCGCTGGAGCGTGCAGTTCTCCGGTTACCAGTCCGACAGCAATGTCGCCACCATCGGCGGTAGCAACGTCCTCGGCAAGGGTCATTCTTACGGTGTTGCGGCGATTTACACGCTGCCCTCGAGCGGCAACTGGTCGAATTCGCTGTCGGCCGGCATCGATTTCAAGGACTTCGATGAGCGTCTGAGCCTGTCCGGCGAAAGCGACAAGGTGCCGCTGAAATACGCGCCGTTCACCTTCGCCTATAACGGCTATCGCTACAGCGAAAAGAGCCAGCTCGGCCTCGGCCTGAGCCTGGTTGCCGCCACCCGCAGCGTATTCGGCTACGGCAGCGACGACGAAGATTTCGACTACAAACGCTATCGCGCCAAACCGAGTTTCGCCGTGCTCAAGGGCGACACCAACTACACCTGGACCTTCGACAGCGACTGGCAGAGCGCGAGCAAAGCCGCGTTCCAACTCGCCTCGGGGCCGCTGGTTTCCAACGAACAGTTTTCCGCCGGCGGCGCCACCTCGGTGCGCGGCTATCTGGCCGCCGAACGCACAGCTGATGACGGGTATTTGCTCAGCCAGGAACTGCGCACACCGTCGCTGGCGAAATTCGCCGGCACGTGGATGCAGGACTGGCGCTTCTACGCCTTCGCCGAAGGTGCGCAGCTGTATCTGCGTGACGAACTGCCGGATCAGGACGCCAATTACGCCCTGGCCAGCGTCGGCCTTGGCACCCGCGCCAGCCTGAGCAAATGGCTGTCCGGCAGCCTCGACTGGGGCTACCCGCTACTCGAAGGGCCGAACACCTCAAAGCAGGAATCGCGCCT
Source organism: Pseudomonas sp. UF-293 (assembly GCF_058245595.1). Taxonomy (NCBI): domain Bacteria; kingdom Pseudomonadati; phylum Pseudomonadota; class Gammaproteobacteria; order Pseudomonadales; family Pseudomonadaceae; genus Pseudomonas; species Pseudomonas sp. UF-293. The sequence continues at coordinate 110,988 of NZ_JBSICA010000018.1, forward strand.
GCACTTCAACCTTCAAGCCACTTTCTAACGGAGCACGTCCATGCAACGCCTTTTCCTTTCGTTGTTGATCTGCCTGGGCTTCGTGCTCCCGGCCACGGCCCAGGCCTGGTGGCAGGACGACTGGCATTACCGCAAACAGATCGCCGTCGACACCACGCCCCAAGGCGCGGCGATCAATCAGGCCCTCGGCCGCACCGCGCTGCTGGTGCGCCTGCACACCGGCAACTTCACCTTCGACGGCGTGAAGGAGGACGGCTCGGATCTGCGCTTCGTCGCCGCCGACGACAAGACCGTGCTCAATCACCAGATCGAAAGTTTCGATGCGCTGATGGGCATGGCGCTGATCTGGGTCGATGTGCCGAATGTCGAGGGCGGCCAGCGCCAGGATATCTGGATGTATTACGGCAACCAGAAAGCCCCGGCCACCGGCAACGGCCAGTTGACCTTCGATCCGAATTACACCGCGCTGTATCACTTCGACGGCGCCACCGGCACCCCGGCGAAAGACACCACGGCGTACGGCAACACCGCGCAAAGCGCCACGGGTGCGGCGATTGATGGCGTCGTCGGGCGTGCCTTGCAGTTCAGTGGCCAGCCATTGCTCCTGCCAGCCAGTCCGCCGCTGCAACACAACGCGGGCAGCGCGTTCACCTTCAGTGCCTGGCTGCGTCTGGATCAGGCCACTGGCGAGCAACTGATCCTGGCCCGGCGCGAAGGCACGCAAAGTCTGCTGATCGGCGTCAGCCAAGGCCTGCCATTCGTAGAGATCGACGGCCTACGCGCCGCTGCTACCCAAGCGCTGGCTCCGGCGCAATGGCAACACGTTGCGCTAACCGCCGAGGGTTCGAAAGTCACCCTGTACATCAACGGTCGCGAAAGCGCTGCACTGGCTCAGGCGATGCCGGCATTCAACTCAGCCATGGCCATCGGTGCCGATCTGCATGAAGGCGCGTTCCAGCCATTCGCTGGCGCCATCGACGAGTTGCGCCTGTCGAAAGTCGCTCGTCCGGCCGCGCTGCTGCTGGCCGATGCCACCTCGCAAGGTGCCGAGTCGAAACTGGTGGCTTACGGCGTCGACGAAGAACAGTCCGGATTCGGTTTCGGCAGCCTCGGCTTCCTGCTCAATGCGGTGCCAATTGACGCTTGGGTGATCATTGCTGTGCTGGTGCTGATGATGTTCCAGTCGTGGATCATCATGCTGCGCAAGAACCGCAGCCTCAGCCGCGTCACCGCTGCCAACGAAGACTTCCGCGTGCAATTCGCCAAGGTCGGCACGCGTCTGGAAATGTTCGCCGACGACGCGCAACTGGCCCAGCGTCTGCAGCATTCGTCGCTGTGGCGCCTGTATCTGGTGGCGGTCAAAGAGATTCGCACCCGCCGCGAGCAGGGCGCCGATACCTCGTCGGTTTCTGCCGCGACCATTGAAGCCATCCGCTGCTCCATGGACGGCGTGCGCACCCGCGAAAACCAGCAGCTGAGTTCGAAACTCTCGACCCTGTCCAACGCCATCGCCGGCGGCCCCTACATCGGCCTGCTCGGCACGGTGCTGGGAATCATGGTGGTGTTTCTCGGCACGGCAATGGCCGGCGACGTCAACATCAATGCCATCGCACCGGGCATGGCTGCCGCGTTGTTGGCCACGGCGATGGGCCTGTTCGTCGCGATCCCCGCACTCTTTGGCTACAACCGGCTGATTACCCGCAACAAGGAAGTCAGCGCCGACATGCGCGTGTTCGTCGACGAGTTCATCACCCGTCTGGCGGAGATGCACGGCGAGAGCCAGTTCAGTGAGGCGGCGCATCGCGGCCATCACGCCAACCACTCCGTACCGGCCTGAGGAGCACTGCCATGGCGTCCGTAAATGCCTCCCACGACGATGATGACGATGCCGCAGTGGACAGCATCAACATCACTCCGCTGGTCGATGTGCTGATGGTGGTGCTGGTGATGTTCATCCTTACTGCCACCGCGCAGGTCTCCGGGATCCAAATCAACCTGCCCAAGGCCAGCGCTTCGGTGTCGTTGTCGGAGGCCAAGACCAAGGCGATTTCGGTCAACGACGGCGGCCAGGTGTTTCTCGATGCTTACCCGGTGACGCTGGCCGAGCTGGAAGAGCGCCTGCGCATCGAGAAAGCGCAGAGCCCGGATTTCCCGGTGATCGTGCGTGGCGATGCGACGGTGCAGTACCAGAAAGTCATCGAAGTGCTGGACCTGCTGCGCCGGCTCGAACTGTCCCAGGTCGGTCTCGTCACCGGCAAACCGAGTCAGGGCTGAGTCATGACCGCACAACTCCCGATCGAACCGCCGCCCGTGAAAAAGTCACCGTTGCGCTATGTGAAGTTGGGCGCCGGACTACTGGTCGGCGCGCTTGCCGCGTGGTTCCTCTGGCAGTGGGCCAACGACATGGCCGGTGTACGTCGCGAAGCGCCGAAGGTGCCGACGATCATTCCGTTGCCGCCACCGCCACCACCGCCGCCGGAGAAACCACCAGAGCCGGAGACCCCGGTGGAAGAAAAAGTTGTCGAGCCCGAGCCAACGCCAGAGCCGGAAGAGGTCAAGCCTGAAGAAGAGGCGCCGCCATCGCCAGCGGACGATCTGGCCAACCCGATGCAAATGGACGGCGATGCTCAGGCTGGCAGCGATGCTTTCAACATTGGCGCCGGCAAGGGCGGCGGCATGGCCGGGGCCGGCGGCGGGCGTTTGGGTACGGGGACGTACAGCCAGTTTCTTGCGTTCACTTTTCAGCGGTTGCTGCGCGAGAACCCCGAACTGCGCAACCTCGCGTTCTCGCTGCAGGCCGATGTGTGGCTGAGCAGCGTCGGCGAGATCACCCGCGTCGAGCTGATCAAGTCCAGCGGCAACCCGCAAATCGATACCCAGGTGCTGGCCGCTTTACGTGGTGCGCCAGCCCTCAGCGAACGGCCTCCGGCCTCTATCACCTTGCCTGTGCGCTTGTCCCTGCAAGGGCGGCGCCCGGGCTAATTCACTTATTCAAGCTTCGGCAAAAGGAGTTGTGTGCAGATGATTTCCAACGTGAATCGATTGTCCCTGGCGGTCGGCATGGTCATTGCGACCCTGGTCGGTCAGGCCGTGGCAGCGCCTGCGCCCTCGGAGAACGCCACGATCAATCTGATCCGCTTGCTGGTCGAGCAGGGCATTCTCAAGCAGGACAAGGCTGACGCGCTGATCGCCCAGGCGCAGAATGAGGCGGCGCAGGCGAAACAGGCTGCCGCGTCCACTGCAGTGGCGGCCGGGCCAGTGGCGGCGCCGGGCGATGTCCGCGTGCAATATGTGCCGGCAGCGGTGCGTGACCAGATCCGCGATCAGGTCAAAGCCGAAGTCATGGCCACCGCCAAACAGGAAAACTGGGCAGCACCGAATACCTTCCCGGACTGGGCCTCGCGCATCAGCTTCGACGGCGACATTCGCCTGCGTGACGAGTCGCGTTATTACTCGGGCAACAACAGCAATGAAATCGTCGACTTCGCCAAGCTCAACAATAACGGCCCGTACGATGTAAACCCCAACAGCAGCACCAGCCTGCCGCCGTTGCTCAACACCCGCGAAGACCGCGAAAACCTCTTTCGCCTGCGCGCACGGCTGGGCATGAAAGCGGTGATCTCGGAGGAATGGACCGCCGGCATTCGCATCGGCACCGGTTCGGACAACAACCCGGTTTCGACCACGCAGAACCTCGGCGGCGGCTTCGCCAAGAAAGATATCTGGCTCGATCAGGGCTATCTGACCTGGAAGCCAATGGACGAACTGACTCTGACCGGCGGACGCTTCGCCAACCCGTTCATGTCCACCGACATGCTCTATTCCAATGACCTGAATTTCGACGGTGTTGCGGCGATCTTCGATCACAAGCTCAACCGCGACTGGGGTGTGTTCGGCACCGTCGGCGCTTTCCCGGTGGACTACACCAACGACACCTCCAGCAGTAATGGTTTCGACAAGGAAGAGAGCGACAACAAGTGGCTGTACGGCGCTCAGCTCGGCGCGAAATGGGCGATCAACAGCAACAACCGCCTCAAAGGTGCGCTGGCCTATTACCGCTTCGACGATATTCAGGGCCAGCGCTCCAGCCCTTGCGAACCGTGGGCCGGCGCACCGGGTTGCGACAGCGACGGCACGCGCGCGGCGTTCATGCAGAAGGGCAACAGCGTGTTCCTGCTGCGCGACATCACGCCGAACCCGCTCAACCCGAACACCACGCCGCAGCCGCAATTCGTCGGGCTTGCGTCCGAATTCAACCTGCTCGATCTCAACGTCGTGTGGGACGCCGACCTGCCGCAGGACTTCAAACTGCGCAGCCAGGGTAACTACATCCACAACCTCAGTTACGACGAAGGCGACATGCGCAAGCGGTCCGCCGGGCAGATCGTCAACAACCTCGACAGCAATGGCGAGATCGAAAGCGGCGCCAATGCGTGGATGGTGCAGTTCACTCTCGGCAACGCACTGGACCTCAAGCGCAAGGGCGACTGGAACCTGTTCGCCGGCTACAAGTACATCCAGCCTGACGCCTTGCCGGACGGCTTCAACGACTCGTCGTTCCACCTCGGCGGCACCAACGCCAAGGGTTATTTCATGGGCGGCAACTACGGTCTGGCGAAAAACGTTTCCGCCACCGGCCGCTGGATGAGCACCGAAGCGGTGTATGGCGCGCCGTTCGACATCGACGTCTTGCAGCTTGAGATCAACACGCGCTTCTAAGGCGCCGGGAGAGCTTTATGAACACGCGTTTTCTCGCGCTGGGCCTTGGTTTGTTGATTGCCACCGGGGCGAACGGCGAAGGCATGGAAGAACGCCTGCGCACGCAATTGCGCAGCACCACCCAGCAATTGCAGGCCTTGCAAAGCCAACAGGCCCAGGCCAGCGCCGCGCAACTGGCGGCGCAGAACGAGGCCAAGGCTGCACAGGCGCAAATCAAGCAATTGACTGCCGAACTGGCCAAATCCAAGGGGTTGGCCGAGCAACTGGCCGGGCAACAGCAGAGCCTGCACAGCCAGGCTCAGGCGCAAGTGGCGGCCAGCGCCGAGCAGACCGGAAAATTCAAAAAGGCCTATGACGAATTGCTCGTTCTCGCCCGCGGCAAAGAAGCCGAACGCGCGAAGCTGCAAGCGCAACTGACGGAACGTGACACACAAGTGCAGCAATGTTCAGCCAAGAATCAGCAAATGTACGGCGTCGCCAAACAGATCCTCACGGCCTACGAAAACATCGATGTCGCCGAGGTGATGAAAATCCGCCAGCCCTTCGCCGGCAGCGCCCGGGTCAAGTTCGATGAACTGGCGCAGGGCTTTGGCGACGAGCTCTACAAAACCCAATTCGACGCGCCGCAAGCGGCGATCGCACATTGATAGACAAGGAAGAAAGGCATGACTCAATTGATCACCCACGTTTCTGCGCAATCGCTGACCGACGTATTGCAAGCCGCCGGTTACCGCGTCAATCCGAGTGAACAGAACGGTATCGTCCAGTTGCTCAGCGCCAGCCAGGGTATCGGCTACGCCGTGCGTTTTGGCAATCCGGCGGTGGAGCAGGGCGGGTTCGTTGATTTCACTTTCAGCTGTGCGCTACGTGTGCAGGGTGAGTTGCCTGAGGGGGTCGCAGAGCAGTGGAATGCGACTCGACGTTTTGCACGGTTGTCGTTGCAGGGTGAGTTTCTGGTCATGGAGATGGACGTGGTCGTGGCTGCAGGCGTGAGCAACGAGCACCTGCGTGGCAACCTGGAGTTGTGGGATCGCCTGTTGCAGGAGTTCATCGTTTACCTGCGAGATTTCAGCCAGACCGCAGCTTCGCAAACCGCTAAATCCGCTGTCGGCGAACAAGAGGAAGTTGCGCTGTGAAGAAGCCTGCCGTGGTGATCGGCGCCGGAGCGATGGCGCTGTTGGTGGTGGCCGTGGCACTTGTGCTGCGGCCGGGCAGTGATCCGGTCGCCGCCCAGCAGCCGTCGGCGGTGATGGCGGTTGCAACCGGGCCAGCGGTCGCGCGGTTGGGTAATCAGCAGGTTTCGTCAGAGGAATTGCAGGCGCTGATGGCCACCGTCCCGGCGCAAACCCGCGAACAACTGCGCGGCAACCGTGAGGCGCTGGAACGCTGGATTCGTTCGCGACTGGCCGAGAAAGCCGTGCTGGAACAGGCCGATGCGCAGGGCTGGGCGCAGCGACCGGACGTCGCCCGGCAGACGCGCGCAGCCACTGAGCAAATCGTGTTTCGTGATTATTTACGCTCGGTGAGTCAGGTACCGGCGCAGTATCCAAGCGCGGCTGAGTTGCAGCAGGCGTATGACGCGGGGAAGACCAATTGGCAGACACCGGCGTTGTATCGGGTCAGCCAGATTTTCCTGCCTGTCAGTGATTCCGCTTCGTTGGAAACCGTGCGCAAACAAGCCGCTGAATTGAGCAAGAAGGCGCAGTCAGCACCGGCTGATTTTGCGGCGCTCGCTACGCAATATTCGCAGGATCGCGTCACGGCAGAGCGGGGCGGTGATACCGGCCTCCAACCCTTGCAGCAATTGGTGCCGGAAGTCCGTGGCGCCGTGGCCCGGCTCAAGGTCGGCGCCGTGTCTGATCCGGTGCAAAGCGCCGCCGGCTTCCACGTGATCAAACTAACCGAACAACAACCGGCCCGCACCGCGACGATGGAGGAACTGCGCGACCAACTGACCCAGGCCCTGCGCGCACAACGCCAGGAACAGATCGCCCAGGCTTATCTGGACGGCATGCTCAACACTGCGACCCTGAGCATCGACGGTGCTGAACTCAATAGAATTCTCGAGGAAAAACACTGACCTCACACTGTGGGAGCGAGCCTGCTCGCGAATGCGCTGGGTCAGTCAGCGAAGATGTCGAATGTGCCGACGCTTTCGCGAGCAGGCTCGCTCCCACAGTGAGAATCCGCTGCATCCAGAGCAACCACATTAGATCGACAGGGAGTCATCAATGTCATTCACCGAACCCGCAGGACGCCCGGTCCCCGCTGATTACCAATCGCTCACATCCAGACCCGAATCCTGGCTCAACCTTGCCGCCACCATCGACAGCGAAGTCGCCCGATACTTCCTCGTCAGCGCCCGCTGCGGCTGCTTCATGCAAGCCGCGCGCAGCCTCAACGTGCGCTCGACCCTGCTGCGCAAACAACTCGCGCAACTCGAACAGCAACTGCAACACAGCCTGTTCACTTTCCAGGGCAGCAACCTCAGCCTGACCCGCGAAGGCCAACAGTTGCAGGCCCGACTCATCACCCTGGCCCACGAACGCAAACTCCCGGTCATCGAACAACCATTGATCCGCCTCGCCATCGCCGAATCCATCCTCCACGACATCCTTGGCCGCGACCTCATCGCACTGCTGCGCCGCAATGCTAGCCTGCGTCTGGAAATCATCGCACTGGACAGCGAGCTGGCCCTGCGTGCGGTCAGTGCCGACATTGTCCTATGGCTCGCCCCCGGCCAAACCCCACACCCCGGCCCAGCGTTTGCCACCAGCGAACCGCAGTGTCTCGCGCGGATTGAGTATCTACCGCATATCGCCAAGCGCTATTCGCGGGTGACTGCGCGCCCGGAAACGCCGGGTGAACTGGCAGACTTCATGCTGGTGCAATGGCAGCATGATCGGCGGGTTGAGAGCTTTCGACCGTGGAATGAGTTGGTGGAGCAACGTCTGGCCGGGGTGGTGCAGGTGCAGTCTTATGAGTTGATGCTGGAGATGATTCGGTGCAGCGCGTGCATCGGCTTGCTTCCGGCATATATGAGCCGCTTTGACCGGTGCCTTACCGCACTGCCCGGATTATTCGCCGAGACCATGCAGCTCCACGCATGGCTCGCGGTCAACGCCGACTCGCAAAACGTGCCCGAAACCAAAGTCCTCACCGACCTCATCCAGCAAACCTTCAACGAACGCCACGAATGGTTCCAGCCTTGACGCGATCCCCTGTAGGAGTGAGCCTGCTCGCGATCACGCCACCCCAGCCCCCACATCAGTAACTGAAACCGTATTCAAAGTGGGAGCGAGCCTGCTCGCGAATACAATCTGCCAGTCGAAGCTTCAGTTACGGACAAACCGCTTTCGCGAGCAGGCTCGCTCCCATAAATTCGGCGCTATAACCGCAGCCGTGTGAGCGATACAAATCCCTGTGCGGGCTCGCCCGCGCATGCAAACTGCCAGCCGAAGCTTCAGTGACTGACAAACCGCTTTCGCAAGCAGACTCGCTCCCACAAATTCGGCGCTGTAACCTCAGCCGTGTGAGCGACACAAACCCCTGTGGGAGCGGGCTTGCTCGCGAAGGCGTCAGCACTGCCCAGCGCCTTATTCAGAGCCAGTCGCAAGCCCAGCTACCGCGGCAACTCCAGATTATCTAGCACCCGATTCACCGCCAATTCTCCGAGCATGATCAGTTGCGCAATACCCATCAGAGTCGCTGAATAAATGCGACCCCTTTTTCCAAGACGTACAAGCAGGCGGATTCTGTCGTAGCTGCAGGCAGCGGCGCAAGAATTTGTAGTCTTAAGATCGTGATGGCAGGTGTTTTTTAAATGCGCGAGTTTAAAGCTCGGAAGCCTGGTGATTATCGGAGCGCGAATATTGATCTCCAACAGAGTATTGGCCCTTTATCGAGTGCGGCGTATGTGGTTGATAAATAGAGGCATCCCTTTTTTTAATCCTAGCCGACCTCCTCCCCGCACCTTCAACGAACGCCGCGAATGATTCCTACCGTGACGCATTGCTTTGGACGCGAGCGTGCAATTGGAAGCATCCAGAAAGCAAGATCGGGTCTCGATTGTCGGCTGTATCGCTTGAGGCGAAAAGTCATCTCGTGGCGTGCCAGTTTTTTTATCGGTACTCTGGTTTACGAGAAATTTATCCTCCTTTCAGTTGTGTCAATACAAAAAACTATCTTTGGAATAAGCGCCGAGATGATAACGCGGCGTTCCTTTTATTGAATAGTTATCGCTCTATTACAGTAATGCTCCATATGAGGAAATTGTTGCCGTCTCCGCTGGCTGTATGGTTATAAAAGCTTAGCGTAAATTGCCCCGTAGAGGGCGAGGTATAGGATCCCGTATACGTTGTCCATCTGGGAGTCGTTAAGGTGAGTATAGGGCCAGCGTCAGCAGAATTTACTTTTATCTGTAATCGTGTAGGGTTCTGGCTGTTAACAGGGTTCGCACTGGATATGTCTGACCTGAAATCATAGGTTCGACCAGCTACTAAGTCGATTGGATGGGTCATTACGGAACCTGAATAGTTTTCGCCTGTATTTTGTGTTTGTGCCTGAACTATATGGTTCTGCACAAAAAAGTTGCTTTCATTTCTATATGCTCCTTGGGGCGTCCAACCTTCAAAGGTATTCGTATTAAACATCCATTCTTTGTTTAGTTTTAGTCGGACTGTGAAATTTCGCATATTTGAAACTCTCTTGCCGACGACTTCTTTCACATAAATTTCATTGTGGCGCACAGGCACGGCAAGTGCTGTGCTCCATCGTTCTGTAGTGGGAGTTACAATTTTTCCGGCGGCACCGTTCAAATATATTTGTAACTGGGTGCCGGACGTACCTTTGCCATTAAGGTTTACATTAGTATCCAAAGTGGTGCTACCGTTGTTGATCTCGGCGTTGCTCGATGACCCTTTTATCGAATCAATAGAGGGCGCAATATCTGCCGTCACCGTCAAGTTTCGGATCTCGGAATACACATCGCCGTCGTGGTACAACGACTTCGCGTACAACCGTCTTACCCCCTCAGTGACTATAATCACGAGTGTCCATTCTCCAGTCGTCACATGCGCCGTAGCCTTTCCCTTGGACGCGGCAGTTGCGCCATTTCCGTCGAAAATTTCAATATCCTGCGCATTGCTTGCTTTCCCACGAAGTGTCAGCGTCGTGCTGACAGTGAATCCTCCTTCAGCTATTTCCCCTCCCTCGTCGTCCAACACATTAGTAAGCGTGGGCGTAATTAACGCCGTCACCGTCAGCCCTCTCGCTGGCGAACTCTGCCCCGTGCCGTACTTCGCTTTGGCGACGAAGCTGTGTTTCTCCTCGGTCAGCGCTGTAACTCGCAATGTCCAGTCGCCCGAAATGGCATCCGTCACGGCCTCCGCTACAACCTTGTCATTGTCCAGGATGTCGACCTTTTGCCCCTTGGCGGCGGCACCGGTCAGGGTGACGTCGGTTTCGACTATGGTGCTGCCATCAGAAATTTCCTTGCCATCGTCAGTAGCTGTGACCGAATCAATCGTCGGCGCCACATCCTCAACGGCCTTCACCCGATAACGCTTCACCGGCCCGACAATGGCATCTGCCTCAACCTGACTCAGGGTCAATGCCGCTTTGAAATGGATTTCCAGATCGCTGTCATGACCTAAATCCTTCAGATAGCTGTAAGGCACGGCCTGTTCATATTTGCCGGCGTCGATCCAGGTCTGGTTGACCGCAGCGCCTGGCACTCGCCATATCACGTGATTATGCGCTGCCCCCTGAGCTGTTTTGCCTTTCAGTTCGGCCCACACAGACTGGCCAGGTTTCATGAATGCCCAGACCCCGGCGCGGAACGTCGCGCCCGCTGTTACTTTGCTCAGATCCAGTTCATCACCTTCGGCCTGCACGATGCTGAGCTTGGCCAGTTCCGCAGCCGGCAGCGGCATGACGGTGACGGTCAGCGTTTGAGATGGGGTTTTACTTGAGCCCGAGGTCACTTCGTATTGAAGGGTGAAGCTTTTGGCGCTGTTGCCGATGTTGGCGGCAACCGCTTCGGCGGGGATCAGGAATTCGACGCTGCCGCTGGTCACACCGGGTTTCGCCGGGATGTCCGGTGAGCCGGCGCCGGGCGTGCCGAGGACGGTGAGTTTGATGCTGTGTTTTTCATTCATGCCGTTGTAAGCCACGACTACTCGGGCACCCGTTTGGGCATCGAGGGGTGCCAGGGTGACACTGGCGCCGGTGCCTGTGGCTTGTGGCATTTGTGGCAGTGGCAAAGGATTTTCCAGCGCCACCCCGACACTGAACTCCAACGGCTCGGCATGACTCGTCCGCCCATCCGCGCGTTTGATGTGGTATTTGGCGATCACCGTTCCGCCTTCATTGCCCTTGATCATCGCGGCCGGGATGGTGAACGGCACTTGCTGGCCGGCGGTGAATTCGTTCAGCTTGATCGAGTCGGGGTACTCACCGGTGATCGAACCGATCCAGAACATGAAGACTTCATCGCCTTTGACCGTTTCGGTGTACGGCACGGTCAGGGTGGTGCCGGCGGTGTCGGCTGGCAAGACGCCATCCACCACGCCGGCGACGTGCGGTTCGGGCAGTTCCAGGCGCGGTTCGCCGACTTGCAGGATGTCCGTGTGAATCGACTCGCGAATGGCACGGGTGGCCTCGAACGGGTGCAGCGCGGCGAGCACCGTGTCGGCGATCAGTTGCTGGTAATAGAACTCCGCCGTACCGCCGTTGACCGGGGCCAGATGCTTGCCGTCGATGTTGTACAACAGCGGTTTCGCCTCAATTATGTCGTTGTGGGTGATGGGCCGAAGAGGCAGCTCAGGCAGGTAAGGGTCGAGGCCTGGCGTGGTGCCGAGCATGAATATCTTGAGGACCTGGCCTACGACGAAGGATTTGTCGAAGGGGATCTCGCAGCGCACCTGTTTGAGATCAGGGTCCAGGGCTCCGGACACGGCATCCAGCATGATCGGTGCGGCGAGGCGCTGGACTTCACCGATGGCGCGGATGAACTGGCTTTTGGAACGTAAATCAGCGGAGCCGTCGGCTTTTTCCACGCGATACGACAAGGTGATCTGCGACTTGGCCAACTGGCGCAGCACGGCGTTGGACGCCATGATCTCCATAACGCTCGGCACACTTTCCAACTTCACGCCTGCTGATGGTTCCCAATCAATCGGCGGTCCTTCGACGGGCGTGCCCTTGATTCTGATGAATACAATGTCACCGACCTGGAATTTGTTCTTGTCCATGGCGATAATCTGCACGGTGCCATTGGCGTCGCCCAGCTTGTCGACGTCCAGTACGTTGTTCACGGTTTCCTTGAGCAACGGCGCGTCCGCCCGAGTCGCATCCACCGCCACCACGACGCGCTGCTCGGCGCTCCAGTCCTCGGTGCGGTTCAGCACGCAGTCGTACACCTCGAACACCACGGCCACGCCGGGAGAGTCCGCATCACCGGCCTCGCGGATGACGGCTTCTTCAATTTTCACGATGATCGGCGTTGTGCCTTCAGCCTGATCCTCGGTCAGCGGATCGCTGTGGACAAAGATGCCGCCCCAACTGATGCGACAAACATCGCCGGCCGCGGCGAACGGATAGGGCGACGTGCCATCGTTGTTGCCGATGGTGATCGGCACGCCATCGGCTACGTTTTCCAGGTCGATGCCGCCCTCGGCAATCTCCTTGGGAATCGTCATGATCAGCTTGGAATGCCCACCGTCGCCGTTGTCATCGTGCCCGCCCGGGCGCGTGAGCTTGACCAGCACTTGCATGACTTCGGAGGGCTGATCCGTGCCGCCCAAGGGTTTGATCACATAGGACACCGCAAAGCGGCCATCGACCATGTGCCGGGAAGGCACGAACATGCGCAGTTGTGTGTTGACCTCGTTTTGGTCGACGGTTTCAACCCAGACGTTCTGCCCGATGCCCCAGTAGATGGTCAACTTGTCGCCAATGGCCATGTTTCCCCACGGGCCGGCCTGACACAGCAGGCCATTAAGCGGAAAGTTACCGAGTGCGGCGGCGATGTTGATGCCAAAGACTTTCGGGTCATTCCACATCGGGCCGGTGCGACCGGGGATGTTCAATTCCGCCAGGGCGAGGGGTTCATTGGGGCTGGACATGGCGCTGACTCCGTGCGGGAAGGGACGGAGTGAGTTAACGCGCATTGGCGCGATTGCACACCTGTCAGAGTTGACAGGTTTGGAGTGATATCCGACGGGCGGTCGCCCTCGCGAGCGGGCTCGCTCCCACAAATTTGGCGGTGTAACCGCAGCCGTGTGAACGACAGAAAACCCTGTGGGAGCGCGCCTGCCCGCGAAGGCGTCGGCAGCGCCGACGCCTTAGTCACAGCTTTTTAGCGAGGCCCGCGACTGCGGCATCTCCAGATTATCCAGCACCCGATTCACCGCCAGTTCCCCGAGCATGATCGACTGCGCAATCCCCATCAGCGTCCGCCGTTGCGACGGCTTCACCAGCCCGGCGAATTCCTGGGCGATGGTTTTGGCGGAGGCGAGGGTTTCGCAGGCATTGGCCAGCAGGTCTTCGTTTTTCGTGTCGGCGGTGACGGCGTACATCGCACGGGGGCTGTAGGGCGGTGGGGTTGAGCCGGGTGGGCAGAGGTAATGGTCGAGGGTGCGGTCGGCGGCTTGGTGGAGTTTTTCGAATCGAGGGATTCGTAGGGGGAGGTGGAGGCGGTTTCGGGTGGGTTGGGTGTTGGTTTGATCATTTTGAAGCTCCTAGAGTCGACGGAGCCGCCACATTTTGCTGCGATACGAAAAGGAGGTGGCAGCTATACGCGGGTCGCAGACCGGGACTCTAGAACCGGCAGACCCAAAGGTCTCCCACGTACAGCCGCCATAAATAGCGGGTGTTGTGCGTCCAGAGATCGACGGGCTGCGAGACCCGATCGCTGATTCGTCAGCGACCGGACCGCAATAGAACCATCCCCAAGGCGCACAATCCGGCGGATGCTGGCGTAGCTGTAGGCAATGGCGCAAGAATTTGTAGCCTGGAAGGCGTGTCTGGAGGTGTCTTTAAACACCTTCGTTTAAATCTAATAATTGCATCGGACTTGATGGCCCTTTCGCGAGCAGGCTCGCTCCCACAATTTAACCTCGCCAGTTTCAAGATCCGCGGTTTAGAGTGAGCAGCCAATCTCTGATCACGGACAGATCCCCATGCCAGACCCAACCCCCACCATCCACCTCGAACGCTCCAGCGAATCCCATCTGGAAGGCATCACCGCGCTCTACAACGATCCCGCCATCGCTCGGCAGGTGTTGCAGATGCCATTCCAGTCCAGCGAAGTCTGGCGGCTGCGATTGCAGACCGACAACGAACGCGCGCTGAAACTGGTGGCGCTGCACCAGGGTGTTGTGATCGGCAATCTTGGCCTGGAGGCCTACTCAAGAATACGCCGCGCCCACGCCGGCAGTTTCGGCATGGCGGTTGCGGTAGCGTGGCAGGGCAAGGGCGTCGGTTCGATGTTGTTGGCAGCGGCGCTGGAGGTTGCTGACAACTGGATGAACCTGCACCGCGTCGAACTCAAGGTTTACGCCGACAACGAGGCGGCCATCGGCCTTTACCGCAAGTTCGGTTTCGAGGCCGAAGGGCTATTGCGTGATTACGCTGTGCGCGACGGGCAGTGGGTCGACTCCCTGAGCATGGCTCGTCTGCGCGGTTCATCAAAACCCTGAATCAGTCGTCCAGCGCGAATGCCACCGCCGACTGTGCATGCAGTTCGGTGGTGTCGAGCAAGGGCAGGACGCTGTGTTCGGTTTTGATCAGCAGGCCGATTTCGGTGCAGCCGAGGATGATCGCCTGCGCGCCACGTGCGGTCAGGGATTCGATCACTCGTTGGTAGGTTTGCCGTGATGCTTCGCTGATCACGCCGACGCAGAGCTCGTCATAGATGATCCGGTGCACGTCTTTGCGCTCGGCTTCGTCCGGTACCAGCACGGTCAGGCCTTGATCGATCAGCCGTTGCTTGAGGAAATCCTGTTCCATGGTGAACGCCGTGCCGAGCAATCCGACCGTTCGTGCATCCATTTCCAGCGCTGCCTGCGCGGCGGGTTCGGCAATGTGCAAAAACGGAATACTGATCGCGGCCTGAATCTGCTCAGCGACCTTGTGCATGGTATTGGTACACAACACCACGCAATCGGCGCCGCCGGCTTCGAGCCTGCGCGCGGCATCCAGCAGAATCGCCGCCGCCTCGTCCCAGCGCCCGGCATGCTGTGCCTGTTCGACCGGGCCGAAGTCGACGCTGTACATCAGCAACTGCGCCGACCGCAACGGGCCGAGGCGGTCGCGGACCTGCTGGTTGATCAGACGGTAGTATTCGGCGCTGGACTCCCAGCTCATGCCGCCGATAAGGCCGATGGTGCGCATGCGGTGCTCCTGTGTGGATGGGGCTTTGCGGTGAGTGTCGTTTGGATCGGGAATTTGATCCATCAAAAATTTACCCCTGCCGTTGCCACGCATCTGCCATGCTCGGTGTCCGCAGCACTCTTCAAGGAACACCGCCATGAACGACGTACAGCAACTGGGCGAAATGCTTCGCCACTATGCCGATAGCGAAGCGCACAAGAAGCAACTGTTCACTACGCAATCGGCCGCGTGGGCCACACGGATCGGCGCGTTGTTCGATGAGATCGAGCAATGGCTCGCACCGGTCAAGGCACCGAATCTGCTGGAAGTGAGTCGGGAGATTTACGTTGCGTCCGGGCCCAGCGTGCCGGTAGAAACGTCGACCTTCATGACCGAAAAGCTGAGCATCGTGATAGCCGGTAAACCGGTGGAGTTCGTGCCGGATGTGATGGGCATCGGCGGGCAGATATCCCTGGCGGTGATGGGGCTGACGGCGGCGCGGTATGGGAGCATTTCGTTGGTCGGGCTGGCGGATGGCGCGTGGCAGTGGCGCAAGACCAATGGGTTGAAGGATCCGGATACGTTTGCATTCGACGCCAATTTTCTTGCCCAGCAACTGCAGAGCCTGATTCCTCGCGATCGCACCTAGATTGCAAAATCCACCCCGCGATCGTGCCTCACGTGTTCCATTGGGACGCAGACCACTCAGAGCGTGGGAACGAGCAAACCTGACAGACCGCTATCGCGAGCAGGCTCACTCCTACAGGGGTTGAGACGCGCACCGGGGAAACCCTTAGGTTCGCTGCCGATCCGGCATTTTCCCTTGGGTGACTGATGGCCTTTTGGTAGAGTCGCCGTCGCCAGCGGGTTTTCGGCTGGACGATGGAACCGAAGAAGGGAGTCTGATCAGTGAGTCCGGGCAAAAAAATCCTCGGTCTCACGGCGTCGCTTTTGCTGCTGACGCTGTGGGCCAGTTACTTTTATGTATTCAAGGAAAACCGCGACGGCCAGCTTGGCGGTGTCGGCGAAAGCACCGCGTGGTGCGGCACGCCACCGACCACGGAAGCGGCGTTGCTGGGCAAGGATCAACTGACCTTGCGCGTCACCAACAACCTGCGCGGCGAGTTCATGGTCGGCGGTTCGCTGGTGGTTTCCGAACGCACTTTCAACCGCTACGACCTGGGCCGCAACGAACTGCGCCTGCGTCTGGAACCGCTGCAGTGGTCGTTCGGCGTGACGCCGATCTTCCTCGAGCAGGTCAAGGTGCAGCCGCTGAGCCGCAACCTCTCGTCGACCAACAAAAGCGCCTTCGCTGAACTCGAACCACGGCCGATCGGCGTGCATGCCCAGACCGCCGCGTTCCCGTTCGACACCTACCGCTACGGCTACAAACCGGTGCTGTATTACCTCAAGGGCAGCGAGCGCGTCGACCTGCGCTTCAAGAACATCACCACGTTAATGGAGATGTCCAATACCTTCACGCCGATCCAGAAATACAACCGCGCCGACTACATCAACGAGAAAAACTCGATGATCCGAGACGAGGACTACAAGCCGTACGGTGCACATGAGTGCGCGTTCAGCGTCGAGCGCAAAGGCTCGTTCAAGGTTGTGGTGTTGTTGCTTTTGCTGGTGCTGTGCCTGCCGCTGATGCTGGTGTTTTACCGCGATGAGCCGGGAATCGACTTTCTCGCGACGCTGGTGGGGATTGCGGTTGTGCGCACATTGCTCATCGGGCCGGTGGAGGATTTCCAGCTGTACAACATCGACTTTTTGTTTGGTGCGGCGATTCTGCTGGTGGGAACGGTGTCGCTGATCAAGGCGATGCGCGCCAATAGCCGGCGGGAGATGGCGTTGCGGAGTGGAGAGACATCGTCCTGGTAAAACAAGGCGCTCTAGAACAGTGGTGTCTGTGTGGGAGCGGGCCTGCTCGCGAAAGCGGTGGGCTCGGCCAACGTGCCATCGGCGATGAACTTTGACATCGACCATCGCATTTGCCGGGGTTTTGGCTATACCTGTATCTCCCCTATGCAAAATGTCTTCGCCTTTTCAAAGGAATTACAGCATGAAGCTAGCCGTCATGATGGGCACGCTGTGCATTGCCACCCTTGGCGTGGTGGGTTGTTCCAGCAAAACCGTCGAGCCTGACCAATATTCCGGCTTTCTCAAGGACTACAGCCAGCTGAAGGAGGCCAAGTCACCTTCTGGTGCCGAGGTGATGCGCTGGATGGACCCGAAACTCGACATCAATAAATTCACCAGCGTTTACGTGGAACCGAGCCAGCTGTATCCAAAGCCGCAAGCCACCGAGAAAATCCCCCAGCAGACTCTCAATGGCATCACCAGTTATTACGATCAGGCGCTCAAGCGCGAACTCGGCAAATCGCTGCCGTTGGCCGCAGGCCCGGGGCCCGGCGTAATTGTGGTGCGTCCGGCGATTACCGCAGTCAGCAGCAAGACTGAAGGCCTGCATGTCTATGAGGTGATCCCGATTGCACTGGTCGCCGCAGCGGTGAGCACGGCCAGCGGTATCCGCGATCAGGAAACCACGCTGGCCACCGAAGCGGTATTCATGGACGGCGCGACCAATCATGTCATCGCGCAGGTGGTGCGCAAAGGTACCGGCAAACCGCTGGAAAACTCTTCCCAAGTGATGAAAGCCGCTGACATGAAAGCGGTGATCGATGGTTGGGCGAGCGATCTGCATCAGTCCTATTTGAAACTGAAGTCGGAAGCCAAATGATGCCGCGGGGCTGATTTGCCTCTTCGTTAGCAAGCTCACTCCCACAGGGATTCGTGCCGGGGCCAAGATTGCCGCTACGACACCGACCACTGTGGGAGCGGGCTTGCTCGCGAAAGCGTCAGGTCAGGCGACTGCGATGCTGGATGTGCTGCCGTCTTCGTGAGCAAGCCCACTCCCACATTCAACTGGCGCCAGACGCAAAATCTTCCAACACCATCAATCCCCCTGTGGGAGCGGGCTTGCTCGCGAAAGCGTCAGGTCAGGCGACTGCGATGCTGGATGTGCTGCCGCCTTCGTGAGCAAGCCCACTCCCACATTCAAGTAGCGCCAGGCGCAAAATCTCCCAACACTGCAGATTCCCCTGTGGGAGCGGGCTTGCTCGCGAAAGCGTCAGGTCAGGCGACTGCGATGCTGAATGTGCTGCCGCCTTCGTGGGAAGCCCACTCCCACATTCAACTGGCGCCAAGTGCAAAATCTCCCCACACCACAGATTCCCCTGTGGGAGCGGGCTTGCTCGCGAAAGCGTCGGGTCAGGCGACTGCGATGCTGGATGTGCTGCCGCCTTCGTGAGCAAGCCCACTCCCACATTCAACTGGCGCCAAGTGCAAAATCTCTCCGCACCGCAGATTCCCCTGTGGGAGCGGGCTTGCTCGCGAAAGCGTCAGGTCAGGCGACTGCGATGTTGGATGTGCTGCCGCCTTCGTGAGCAAGCCCACTCCCACATTCAAGTAGTGCCAGGCGCAAAATCTTCCAACACCACAGATTCCCCTGTGGGAGCGGGCTTGCTCGCGAAAGCGTCGGGTCAGGCGACTGC
Source organism: Pseudomonas sp. UF-293 (assembly GCF_058245595.1). Classification (NCBI taxonomy): domain Bacteria; kingdom Pseudomonadati; phylum Pseudomonadota; class Gammaproteobacteria; order Pseudomonadales; family Pseudomonadaceae; genus Pseudomonas; species Pseudomonas sp. UF-293. The sequence goes on from NZ_JBSICA010000018.1 coordinate 129,638, forward strand.
GATGCTGGATGTGCTG
>NZ_JBSICA010000019.1:0-105002 GCF_058245595.1 Pseudomonas sp. UF-293
TAGGTCATCGTCAAGATTAAATTCCGAAACCCCAATTGCGAAAGCAATTGGGGTTTTGTTTTGCCTGCGAGAAAGTTTTTCAGAGCTTCGGCGAACAAAATTGCACAGTTATTTTCGAAGCAGAACACTAGAATAGCCCCATCTTTTTCGGAGCCAGAGCCTGTATGTCAGAATCGGTTGACGCCCCCGGGCTGTCAGATTTACCGCTGGAAGACTTGATAGCCTGTCACGAGTGCGACCTGCTGATGCGCAAGCCGACACTTGCCCATGGTGAGAAGGCTCTCTGCCCGCGCTGCGGCTACGAGTTATATGCGCACCGCCATAACGTGGTGCAGCGCAGCCTCGCCCTGGTGATCGCGGCGTTATTACTTTACGTACCGGCAAACTTTTTACCCATCATGCAACTCAATATCCTCGGGCAATCGTCGCAGGATACGGTCTGGAGTGGCGTGGTCGGCCTGTTCAACACCGACATGCAAGGAGTGTCGATCGTCGTCTTCCTCTGCAGTATGGCGATACCGTTGCTCAAGTTGCTGTGCCAGCTGTTTGTGTTACTGACGATTCGTTTCGATGTCGGCCGAAGCTACGGTTTGCTGCTCTATCGCATTTATCACCATCTCAGAGACTGGGGCATGCTCGAGGTCTACCTCATGGGCGTCTTGGTCGCGATCGTGAAGCTGGCGGATATGGCAGCTATCACCGTCGGCCTCGGGCTGGCATGTTTCATTGGCTTGTTGTTGCTACAAGTCTGGCTGGAAGTGGTGATGTCACCGCATCAGATCTGGCAGGCATTATCAGGAGAGGATGCCCATGCGGGCGATTGATGCGGGGATTCTGGTATGTACCGAATGCCACGAACTGAACAAGCAGGAAGCTGACGTCGACGAGCAGAGCTGCACCCGCTGCGGCGCGCAGGTTCACGCTCGCCGCCCCAACAGCCTGACCCGCACCTGGGCGCTGTTGATCACGGCAGCCATTATCTATATTCCGGCGAATGTCTTGCCGATCATGACCGTCAGTTCTCTGGGCCAGGGAGAGCCGAGCACCATCATGTCCGGCGTGATTGAGCTGGTGCAGCACGGCATGATTCCGATCGCGAGCGTGGTGTTCATCGCCAGCATTCTGGTGCCCACGTTCAAGCTGGTGGGCATCGCGCTTTTGCTGTTTTCCGTGCAGCGTCGGCAGCCATTGTCGGCCCGTCAGCGTATCTGGATGTACCGTTTCATCGAGTTCATTGGCCGTTGGTCGATGCTCGATATTTTTGTGATCGCCATTCTCGTGGCGGTCGTCAACTTCGGCCGGATAGCCAGTGTCGAAGCCAATCTGGGCGCCGTCGCCTTCGCCTCTGTGGTGATTCTGACGATGCTCGCCGCAGTTACTTTCGATCCCCGACTGATTTGGGATAACACGGAGTCGGACGACGACCATGACTGATTTGCCTGTAGCGAAAACCCGACCGGCTTCGAACTGGTCTGCCATTTGGGTGCTGCCTCTGATCGCGCTGATCATCGGCGGCTGGCTCGGCTGGCGTGCTTATTCCGAGACCGGCATCGAGATTCAGGTGCGCTTTGAAAGTGGCGAAGGTATCCAGGCCAACAAGACTGAAGTTGTCTACAAAGGCATGCCGGTCGGCAAGGTCAAGACGCTCAAGCTCGACGATGAAGGCAACTCCAAAGGAGTGATCGCCACCATCGAGATGAACAAGGACGTCGAGCAATATCTCAAGACCAGCACACGGTTCTGGCTGGTCAAACCGAGCGTGACCCTGGCCGGTATTACGGGTCTGGAAACGCTGGTCTCGGGTAACTACGTCGCCATCAGTCCCGGTGAAGGCGAGCCTGTGCGCAAGTTCAAGGCATTGGCTGAGGAGCCGCCGCTGTCCGACGCCAAGCCCGGCCTGCACCTGACCATCAAGGCTGATCGCCTCGGTTCGTTGAATCGTGGCAGCCCGGTGTTCTACAAGCAGATCAAAGTCGGTCAGGTCAAAAGCTACGTGCTTTCCGAGGATCAGAGCACCGTTGAGCTGAAGGTGTTCATCGAGCCGACCTACGCCAAACTGGTGCGCAAACACACACGTTTCTGGAACGCCAGCGGCATCAGCATCGACGCCAACCTGTCCGGTGTGAAAGTCCGCAGCGAGTCCTTGGCCAGCATCGTCGCTGGGGGCATCGCCTTCGCCACGCCGGAGAATCGCAAGGACAGCCCCGCGACCGATCCGAGCCTGCCGTTCCGTCTCTATGAAGACTTCGACGCCGCCGCCGCCGGGATTCGCGTGAAGGTCAAACTCAGCGATTTCGAGGGCCTGCAGGCCGGTCGAACGCCGGTGATGTACAAAGGCATTCAGGTCGGCAACCTGAAAGCGTTGAAGGTCGATCCGGACCTGAACAGCGCCACCGCCGAACTGACCCTTGATCCATTGGCCGAAGACTATCTGGTTGAGGGCACGCAGTTCTGGGTGGTCAAACCGTCGATTTCTCTCGCCGGTATTACCGGCCTGGAAGCGCTTGTTAAAGGTAACTACATTGCCGTGCGTCCGGGCGACAAAGGCGCTGCGCCAAAGCGTGAATTCGAAGCACGACCAAAAGCACCGCCGCTTGACCTGCGATCGCCGGGCCTGCATCTGGTGCTGTTCACCGATTCGCTGGGCTCGATCGATGTCGGCAGCCCGATTCTGTACAAGCAGGTCAAGGTTGGTTCGGTGCAGAGCTACCAGTTCTCCCGAACCAAGAAACAACTGGTCATTGGCGTGCACATCGAGAAGGAATACGAAAACCTGGTCAACGCCTCGACGCGCTTCTGGAACGTCAGTGGGATTACCCTCACGGGTGGCTTGACCGGTGGAATTCAGGTGAAGAGTGAATCCCTGCAAACCCTGATGGCCGGCGGTATCGCATTCGAAACGCCGCAAGCCAATGCGCCCCTGAAGAAACGCATTCCACGCTTCCGTCTGTTTGCCGATCACGACGAGGCCAACAGGAAAGGCGCAGTAGTGACTATCAAGGTCGATCGCGCTGACGGTTTGAGCAGCGGCACGCCGGTGCGTTTCAAGGGGCTGGATGTCGGCAAGATCGAGAGCGTGGATCTCACCGACGACATGCAGTCGGTAATCCTCACCGCTCGCATCACCGAAGTGCCGGAAAAGATTGCGCGGGTCGGCAGTCAGTTCTGGGTGGTCAAGCCGGAGCTGGGCCTGATCAAGACGCAGAACCTGGAAACGCTGGTCACCGGCAAATACATCGAAGTCCAGCCGGCAGCGAAAAATCTCGGGCCGCAAAAGAACTTCGTTGCGTTGGCCGAAGCACCGGAAGTCACCAGGCAGGAAGCCGGTTTGAGTCTGGTGTTGAGCGCTGCACGTCGCGGCTCGCTGAAGCCCGGCGTACCAGTGACCTATCGTGAAATCACCGTCGGCAAGGTGACCGGTTATGAGTTGGGGCAGACCGCTGACCGTGTATTGGTGCACATCCTGATCGAGCCGAAGTACGCGCCATTAGTGCGCAGCGGCAGCCGCTTCTGGAACACCAGCGGCGTGGGCTTCGATTACGGGTTGTTCAAAGGCGTGACGGTGCGCACCGAATCGCTGGAGACGCTGATTCAGGGCGGAATTGCCTTCGCCACCCCGGATGGCGAGCGCATGGGCAATCCGGCGCGGGCCGAGCAGACGTTCCCGCTGTTCGACAAGTTCGAGGATGAATGGCTGACCTGGGCGCCGAAGATTCAGCTTGGTAAATAGCAGCATCTGTTGAGACGCCTTCGCGAGCAGGCTCGCTCCCACAGGGAACGCATTCCAACTGTGGGAGCGAGCCTGCTCGCGAAGGGGCCAGCCAAATCAACACAAAATCCAGGCCATAAAAAAGGGCCGCGATCCCATCGGATCGCGGCCCTTTTTTTGCCTTCAGCTAAAGCCGATCAAACCGCATCCAGCTCCGGCTCATCGGCCTGCACATTCAGTGTGGCCTTGACCACATCATGCCGGCGGATGTACTTCCAGTCCGCTTCGTCGATGTAGATACCGGCCGGGCCGCTGCCGCCTTCCAGGTCGATCGCGACACTGGCGCAGACCTGCGGCTTCACACTCGCCAGAATCGGCACGAAGCCCAGTTGCAGACTGGTTTCAAGCAGCGCCGCCTGGTTCTTCTCATCGATGTCTGCCGCCTCATCGAGGTAGTACGGCAGGCGCACGCGACCGGCCAGATCGCGATCCATCAAGTGCAGCAACAAGTACATGTTGGTCAGCGCCTTGATGGTCATGGTCGTACCGTTGGACGCGGCGCCGTCGATGTCGGTGTGGATTACCGGTTGGCCGTTGACCTTGGTGATCTCGAAGGCCAGTTCGAACAAGTCCTTGAGGCCGAGCTGGTTGTGGTTCGCCGCCACCAGCCGCGCCAGGTATTCCTTGGCCTCTTCGTTCTTGTTGTCCTGCTCGGCGCTCTGGCTGAGGTCGAACACCGACAGGGTTTCGCCTTCCTCATATTGCCCGGCGCTGTGGATGATCTGGTCGATGTGCTTGAGCGCTTCCTTGTTCGGCGCGAGGACGATGCGGAAGCTCTGCAGGTTGGAAACCTGACGCTTGTTGATCTCGCGGTTGAACAGCGCCAGTTGATGCTCGAGGCTGTCGTAATCGCTGCGGATATTGCGCAGGGTGCGGGCGATGTCGGTGACCGCCGCGCGCCGCGCCTTGCCCAAGGTCAGCGCTTCATCAGTGCGGTGCGCGTAAGCGTTGATCAGCAGCGACAAACGCCGCTCCATGTCGTCTTCGCTGTCGAACTTGGCCACGCCTTTGAGACGCACCTGCGCATACAACGCCTCGATCTGCCCATCGGCACGCAGCAGGCCCTGCCAGCTGTCCTGATAGTCGTTGAGCAGCGGCAGCAGGTTGTCCATCGAATCATCGACCGGATCCATGAACGGCGTGCCGAACGGCAGATCCGCCGGCAGCAACTGACGACGACGCAGCGCATCGTCGAGCGTGCGTTGCTTGGCTTCCATATCAGCGATCTGCCGGCCAACCAGTTGCAGCTTGGCCGACAGTTGCTGGACGCGCTCGGTGAAGGCATCGCTGGAGCGCTTGAGTTCGTCCTGCGCGGCTTCCATCTGCGCCAGTTGCTCGAGCTTGTCGCTTTCTTCGGCGCTCAGCGTCTGGGTGCGACGGAAATCTTCCAGCGCCTTCTGTGCGTCCAGCACCTGCTGGTATAGCGCCTCGGTCTGGGTCTTGCTCGCAGCGCGGTCGGCAGCCACGGCTTGCTGGGTTTTCAGTTGCTTGAGCTCTTTTTCCAGACGCTCTTTCTGATCACGCAACGCGGCGCGGTCGGCCAGTGCTTGCAGGGCCGGCGGCTCGATGTGCGAGATGTCGATAGACAGGCCCGGCACTTCGAAACGCTCGCCCTTGAAGCCATCAAGAATCAGCTCGACCGATTTGACCCACTCGCCGTTCTCGTCGAGGGTGATGCCGTGCTCGCCCAGCGGCAAGCTGAACAGCGCGCTGTTGAACAGGCGCATCAGGCGTTCGACGTCCTGTTGCGAGAACTCTTCGCGCAGACGGGCGTAGCTGTTGTTATCAGCGTGATCGAGTTGCTGCTTCACCGATTTCAGGCGTTTTTCCAGATCGCGAAGGCGCTCTTCCAGATCTTCGGCGCTGAACTGACGCGACTGCGCCAAGGCACCGGCCAATTCATCGTGGGCATCCTTGGCGGCGAGCAATTGTTGCTCGAGCACTTTGACGTCATCGACCAGAGCGAAGCGGTTCTTCAGCACCGACAACTCGCCGAGCCAGCGCTGAATGCCGGAAATCTCCCGCTCCAGACGCATCAGTTCCTGGGTGCCGCCGCGCTGATCGTTTTGCAGATCGTCCTGCTCGCGACGGTAGTGCTCGGCCTGGATGGTCAGCTCTTCCTTGCGCGCAGTGGCGTAGTCCGACCAGGTGCCGAGCAGGGAATCGAGCAGCGGCGACAGGCGATGCAGCTTGCCGCGCAGCACATCGCGCTGTTTCACGCCGTTGGCCAGCGCTTCAACCAATGGGCCGGCGGCGACCAGCGAGTTGTAGTCCTGCTCCATGCGCCGCACATCGCGGAAGGCTTCTTCGCACGCGGCGATGTAATCGACGCTACCCGAACGCAGGCTGTGTTCGAAGGCATCGAGGAACAGCTGCTTGAGCTTGGCCGCGGTGATTTCGCGCATGTGCAGCAGGTTGATGAACAGCGCGCGGAAGGTTTTCAGGCTCTGCTCGCTGGTGGAGCGCAGCGGGATCAGCGTCAGGTCGAGCGGGATCGACGTGTGGCCACCAACCAGCAAGCGGCGCAGTTCATCGGGCTTGAGTTCGTAAGCCTTCAGGCCTTCTTTTTCGAGATTGCTGAACAGTTCTTTCTGGCGCAGGCAGGTGTCGTTTTTCTGGTAGTGGGCCAGGTCGAGCTTGCCGGCGTAGGCGAAGAACTGGTGACCGAAACCACCGCCCGGGCCGCGACCGACCACGCCGATCACGTGGGGGCCATGGGGCAGGTTGACTTCGACGAGGATGTAACTGGTGTCGGAGGCGAAGTAGAAGCGCCGCGATTGTTCGAGGCTGTACTTGCCGAAACTCATGTCCGACATACGCGCCAGAATCGGGAACTGCAAGGCGTTGATCGACGCCGATTTACCGAGGTTGTTCGCGCCGTAAACCGACAATGGTTCTTCCAGCGGGAACAGACCGAGGCTGTAGCCGGCGGTGTTCAAAAGAGCAAAGCGGCGGATGCCGTAGCGTTCCTGGCTCATGCATCGGACTCCTGTTCTTCAGCAATGGCGCGGGCCAGTGCGTCTTCTTCGCTTTCTTCTTCAAACTCGCTCAAATCCAATGGATCGTCGGTTTCGAGGAATTTCGCTTCGGCTTCTTCGTCGATCAGCACCGGCGCCGGCAGCGGCAATACGCTGTGCACGCTGGCTGCCAGGTCGCGGTCCTGCTGCACCGACAGGCACACGTCGAGGAAACGGTGCATCGGCGGCAGGAAGCGGTAGACACCGTTTTCTTCGCCGGCGAAACCGAGCTGGGTCATGCGGCGCATGATTTTTTCTTCGAGTTCTTCGACGGTCTGCACTTCGGCCTGAATGAACAGGTCGCGGTACTTGTCCAGCAGCGACGGCAGTTCTTCACGGCCGAGGCTGCCGCCATCGAGCACGGCAATCGGGTCGCGGCCCTGATCGGCCAGGTGCTCGACGAGGATGAAGGTGAACAGCGCCAGACGCTGGGCGGTCTTGTTCACCGCTGCGGCGGCCATGTCCGGCACGAAGTAGTAGAAACCACGGGTGTCGCAGACCAGTTCGAAGCCCAGCGCCTTGAACAGCGTGCGGTACTGGTCCTGGAAATTCGACAGTTGCGCGTACAGCTCGGGATCACGGCGGCTGACGTGGTAACCCTTGAACAACTCGCGGAAGATCGGCGCCAGTTGCGACAGTTCGGAAAGATCAAGATGCATTTGGGATGCTCGCAGAATCCTCGGCGGCGGGATCGCTGGCCGAGAGCAGGGCGAAGGAGCGCAGGCTGACCTGGTGCTCGTGAGTGTGATATTCGCGGCGTTCCAGACGCTCGCGCTTGAAGCGTTTTTCCCGCGACAGGCGCGAGAACCAGTAAAGCAATTCGTCGGTCGCGCCGTCCGGTTCCTGCTCCAGCAGCCAGGTCATCAGATCCGGCATCGGCAACGATTCTTCGCAACGATCGACCATCTCGCGCACGGTGCGGGGGGCTCGTGGCGCGTCGCCCGCCTTCTGGGTTTTGTGCGCCTTGGGGAAGCGCGCCGGCTTTGGCTCGAAACGCGCCAGCGCATAAACGTAGGCTTCGACCTGACTGGCGCTACCGAGAAAGGTGCTTTGCGGACGGGTGAACAGTGGCATCGCCGCTTGCGGCACGGCGTCGATACCTTTGCGGCGAATTGCCGCCAGCGCCAGTGCGGCGCCACGGGTCACGGCGTTGTGCCGACGCGCTTCTTCACGCAACGGCAGCAGCAGTTCGCGGGCATGACGCAGGGTCAACTGCGCGCTGGTCTGCATTTCCAGAATGCGCGCGTGGGTGCGCAGGAGCATGTCGTCATCGACCAGATGGCCGAGGCGCTGCTGTTCGCTGAGCATCTTCAGCAGCACCGTTTCGACCTTGCGCACGCCTTGTTCGAAGGCGCCGTCGGCGTTGACCAGATCGATCATCGGCTCGACGTATTCGTCCCACGTCGCCAGGACTTCGGCGTAACGCTGACGCAGCGGAATCTGCCGGTCGCTGGTCTTCGCCCGTTCGGCGACGGCGACCAGTGCCTGTTCGTCGTTGTCGAGTTTCTTCAGTACGTCGCGCACGCGCATGTCGAGCAACCGCAACTGGCGCGCCAGATCGTTGCCGTCACGAACGTCGAAGGCATCCTGGATGTAACCGGCCAGACGTTCGAGGTGACGCAGGTAGGCTTCGATTTCCAGGCACAGACCGAGGCGGTGTTCGCGGCGCAGGTAGGCGAGGAAGTCGTGGATCTGCGCGTTGAGCTCGAAGCGGTTCGGGCTTTTCGCCACCGGAACCAGAATATCGAGGCGAATCCACACGTCGAGCAGGCTGGTGATGTCCTGCGGCGTGCTGTCGAGTTGTTGGGCGGCCAGTTGCGTGCGCAGTTCGTTGAGGCTCAGGGTGCCTTGGTCGAAGTGCTCGCACAGTGGCTCCAGAAGTGCCCAGTGTTCAGCGAGGGCGCGCAAGACGCGCTTGGGTTCGATCATCGGAATGGCCGGCTGGTTGGCGATTAAAAGCGGCGATTGTACTGCATCACAGGCGCGGCGATTCACTCTCGGGACGGGCTGTCGCATTCTTTGGCCAAAGGGCAGCGGCGCGGGGTATCGATCAACAGCGAGCGATCTTGTACGAAGGGCGGTAGAATCAGCGCACTTTCCGTTATCCACAAGTGGCCGACCTTTGCTTATCGAGTCCCGCCGCCGCGCCTATTTGAACGCCATGCAGGTGGTCAACTGGCTGCCGCGCACCGAACTGCCTTTCGCCGCACCGTCGCGGCCCGAGCTGCTGGAGATGCCCGAGCCTGAGCTTGAGGTTCCGGTTACTCCGGCGCCTCAGGCCGAAGCACCGGTGCAGCCTGCCGCACGCCCGGCCGAGCGGCCGAAAATCGAAGTGCCGCGCCCCTCGCTGGCCAGCACCCGCAATGGCGCAAAACCGGTGGAAGAAGTCGACGAGACGCCGGTGGTGGTCAAGCCTGCGCCAGTGCCGCCGCCGCGTTTCGCCCTGCAACTGCTGCGCGCCGGGCGTTGCCTGCTGCTGGTCGAGTTACCCACAGGCGAAGCGTTTCAAAGTCGCGATCCGGCCTACCTGCTGCTCAAGGACATGCTGCGCGCCGCCGGTCTGCCGGATGCGCCGCAAATCGTCGGCGAACCGGTGCGCTGGCCGTGGCTCAATCGCGGCACGCTGGATCAAGGCCCGGAAGCGGCGCGCGACTTCGTGCAGGGTTTCCTTTCGGTGCAGATGGAAGCGGCACCCTGCGCCTGTCTGTGGCTGATTGGCTTGCCGGCGGTGAAGTTTGCCGGAGAAGCGGACGCCGAAGCATTCAATCGTGAACTGCAGATCGAAGGTCTGGGCCTGGCCTGGGCGATTCCCGGTCTGGAACTGTTAATGGAAGAGCCACAGCGCAAGGCCGCTGTGTGGCAAGCCATGCGTCGGCTGATGGCGCGCTGGAAACAATCCGATGAGTGAGGCTGTAACCTTTCGCCCGATGACCGAGGCGGATCTGGACGCTGTGTTGAAGATCGAATACGCCGCGTACAGCCATCCGTGGACCCGGGGGATTTTTCTCGATGGCCTGGGCAAATACCAGATCTGGCTGATGTTCGAAGGCCAGCAGCAGGTTGGCCACGGCGTGGTGCAGATCATTCTTGATGAGGCGCACCTGCTCAATATCACGGTCAAACCGGAAAATCAGGGGCGTGGTTTGGGGCTGACGTTGCTCGAGCATTTGATGTCGCGGGCGTATGCGGCTGAGGCTCGGGAATGTTTTCTCGAAGTGCGCGACAGCAATACTGCTGCGTTCAGGTTGTATGAGCGGTATGGCTTCAACGAGATTGGCCGGCGTCGCGATTATTATCCGGCGGTGGGCGGGCGTGAGGATGCTGTGGTGATGGCCTGTACCCTTGTTGACTGAGGCCCTGTAGGAGCTGCCGAAGGCTGCGATCTTTGATCTTGCTTTGGATTTTACAAAAACAAAATCAAAAGATCGCAGCCTTTGGCAGCTCCTGCAGGGAGCGAATTTCAGTCAGTTGATCACCGCTTGCCATCCAGCGGATCCAGATCCGCCAGTTCCGCTTCATCCAGCCCGTCACCGCCGCCGATGTCGTTTTCACCGACCTCGCTCAAATCCCAATCCGCCGGATTGCCCTCACCGAGTTCATCGGCATCGCGCGCGCCGTCCTCGCGAATCAACGTTTCCGGGCTCAGGTCATCATCGGTTGGCTGATGATCATCCACCGAAGCCCCGGTCATACCCGCTTCACGCACCCGCTCAGCCGGCATCAACTGGTCGCGTTCGCGCTCGGGCAGCTCATCGCCGATTTTCGCACTGGGCTCTTCGTCGTCAAAATCCAGCTCGTGCACCGAGCCCATGCGGTCTTCGTTATCGTCGATGGGTTCCGGTTGCACCGCATCATATGGGCGTCGTGAATCAGTCATGGCAATTCCTCATACTGTGGGCCTTACTGAGTGGACTCACCGGGCGCGCGAGAATTCCAACGGAAACACTTTGCACTGGTGGCGTGACTTCGACGGGTGGTCGTCTATCAAACCTGCGCATCTTTCTTGAGGCCTTATCCATGCACGATCTACAAGACCTGATTGATAACAACGAGCGTTGGGCTGACGCGATCACCAAGGAAGACCCGGACTTCTTCGCCAAACTGGCGCGCCAGCAGACTCCGGAATACCTGTGGATCGGCTGCTCTGACGCACGCGTGCCGGCCAACGAAATCGTGGGCATGCTGCCGGGCGATCTGTTCGTGCACCGCAACGTCGCCAACGTTGTCCTGCACACCGATCTCAACTGCCTGTCGGTGATCCAGTACGCGGTGGATGTGCTCAAGGTCAAACACATCCTCGTCACTGGCCACTACGGCTGCGGCGGCGTGCGTGCGTCGATGCAGGATCGTCAGTTCGGCCTGATCGACGGCTGGCTGCGGTCGATTCGCGATCTGTACTACGAGAAACGCGAAGAGCTGGCCAAGCTGGCGACCGAAGAAGAGCAGGTCGACCGCATGTGCGAACTCAACGTGATCCAGCAAGTGGCCAACGTCGCGCACACCAGCATCATCCAGAACGCCTGGCATCGCGGACAGCCGCTGTCGATCCACGGCTGCATCTACGGGATCAAGGATGGCCGCTGGAAAAGTCTCAATACCACCATCAGTGGTTTCGAACAATTGCCGCCGCAATATCGTCTGCGCCCGGTCGGGGCGCCGTAACCTCGGCTTCAACCTCGCCCCGTGTGACGCCAGCGCTGTAAAAAGCGCTGGCCTTCTGGCGTGGGTGGTTCGTTGTAACCGGTTATCCAGCCACGGCAGCGCGGCGAGCCGCAATCACAGGCGAACTGGCGCAGCAGTTTATCTTCGGTCGATGCGTAGTCGATGCTCAGGCGTTCGCCGCTGTGGATATCTTTCAAGGCCCACAGCCACAACTCACTCATGTCGAGAAATACATTCGGATCGCAGGCGTGTTCAAGGACACCGCAAAAGCGCGGATCGTAAACGTGGATGCCGGTTTGCAGCTGACGTGTCTGCCGACTGCGGTAGGGCAGCAATTGCCCTGACACCCGGCACATTCGGCTGATACGCAGAAATTCCCGGCGCGCGACCACTCCCGTGGCCACGCCTCGTTCGTCGTGGATGATCTGGAAGTCGTCGCAGGATGGAAAGCCCAGCCGCACGGGAAGTCCGGCGAACGGATAGATGCCTTCTGTATCGCGCGGCAGGTGCCGGCCCATGGCTTGATTGTTCATAACGATCCTTGTTGGTGGTATTGCCTCCGGGTTGTCCCCACGCCCGCCAGGCGAGGCATGATTGGATCCAAGCGTCGCGCAATTGAAACTACCGGTCTACTGTCAAACCTGACAGGCGCGATCACCGTTATCCCGCGTCAGCATTGGCTGACACGGGGCTCCGGTAGCGATTACAGAGCGGGTGCGGGCACGGCGGCCGCAGGTAGTGGTGCTTTCAGCTGCTGCAGTTGTGTCTTGACCGGTGGTGTGGCGCACTTGGCAGCCGCTTCTGCGGCGCTGAGATCGCGGATCGAGGTGTAGAACAACTCGCAGGTTTTGACCTTTTGCGTCACCTGCCATGTTTGCGTGCAACTGTTCAGCGTGGCCTGCGCATCGCTGTCCGGTTTGCTGCCCATGCCGGCCTGCCAGCAAGCCGCGCTCAAATCCTGGCCCATGACTTTCAGGCCCGCCGCGTCAGCCTTGGCCTGGGCATCGTCGCCGGTATAGCTCTTCGGATCGGCGGCGTACCAGATGTAACTCGGATGATTCGAGCCGAGCACCGGCACATTCACCCCTTCGCTCGGACTGATGCTCGCCAGCCCCAATACGCCAACCGTCGGCCCATATTGCTCCTTGATCCAATTGCGCACCGGCGCCCCGAACGCAACCATCGGCAATGTCGTGCCGCTGGCGGTCTGGCTGAACTGCTTGACCAGCGTGGTCTGGTAATCCTTGAAGTAGTCGTAGACGTCCTCCAGATCCCCGCCGGCATTGGACGGCGCGGCGATCGGGGCGATGTCGATGATGGTCTGGTAAGCCGGCGTCTGCCCGGCAGGGATGCCGTTATCGGTCAGCAAAGTCGCCCAGCGATCGGTGGTGTTCGAACGCAGATAGTCCTGCGCCTGGGTTAGCGAGTAATCGGGTGGGAAGTGCAGCAACTCGACGCTCTTGCGATTTTCCAGGGCCATGCCCAGCGGCAGGAACAGATACCAGCTATAGGCCCATTTGCCATCGGCATTGAGCTTGCTGGCGCCGGCATAAGCCAGATCCCCGGCGTCGAGCAAAGCCGACAGCGGCTTATCATAGCCATCCGGCACTCCGGTGATCTCGGCGTAGAGCTGATCGTTGTCGGTCTTTACCAGCACCTTGGCATCGGCGTACCCGTCGCGCTGTACGCTCTGGCTCAAGTAATGAGCGACGGTCTGCTCCAGCGTCCAGTTGCGAAAGCAGATCACGCTGCAATTGTTGGGGTAGGCGAAGAGGCGGGTGACGCGCTCTGTGCTGCCCAGTTTCACGTCGACATCGGCGTGAGCGGCGGCGCTTAGCGTCAGTGCAACGAGGGTAAGTCGTGCGAGTTTGAACATGCTCAGATCCTTTTCAGCGTGGGTTCCCCTCGATTTGGGGGCGCTTCATAGTGGATCAGCGGTGTTTGACAGAAAAGCGGTTGAGTATGGATTCTTGCCTGAATGCGGTATTACCCAAGCAGCGCACATATTGTTACGGCTGTGCCAACAAGCACGCTGCCTGGTGCGCGTCCGCACTGCTAGACTGCAGCGACATCGAATTTTCCAAGGGTGAGTCATGAAGCCTTCTACTGCTCTCGACATGCAAAGGTCCGCCGTCCGCGAAGTGATCAGGCGCTTTCGTGTGGCCAACCCGCGTGTATTTGGTTCAGCATTGCTGGGGACGGATCTGGACGGTAGCGATCTCGATCTGCTGGTTGACCCGCTGCCCGGCACGACGCTTTTTGATCTGGGCGGACTTCAGGTTGAGCTTGAAGACCTGCTGGGTGTTGCGGTCGAGGTGCTGACCCCCGGCGACCTGCCAGTGAAATTTCGTCAGCAGGTGCTTGATCAGGCGCGACCCGTATGAACGAGAACCGGCGAGATGATTATCTTGAACATATTCGTCAGGCCGCGAGCGATGCGCTTATCTTCGTCGAGGGCCTGAACAAAGATGAATTCGCTGAAGATAAGAGAACGCAACAAGCGGTGATCATGAGCCTGATCATCATTGGAGAGGCAGCGACCAAGATCATGGATCGTTACCCTGAGTTCACTGTTGAAAACGCGCAGGTGCCGTGGCGCAGCATGCGTGGGATGCGTAATCGAATTGCTCACGGTTATTTCGATATCAATCTGGACGTTGTCTGGGAAACCGTTCAGGTTGCGTTGCCTGCACTGTTGAAGTCCCTTCCGACCGCTCAAGGTTGAATACGCCTGTCCGCAGACAGGCGAATTAAAGTCTACCTACGGCATCACCGGCGGCGTATACGCCAATGTCGTCCCCAGCGCCCACAACAACAGCAGCACCAGCGGAGTGTGCACCAGCAGTTGTACGAACGAGAAGCCTATCAAGTCCCGCGCCTTCAACCCGAGCACGCCAAGCAGCGGCAGCATATAGAACGGGTTGATCAGGTTCGGCAGGGCTTCGGCGGCGTTGTAGATCTGCACTGCCCAGCCGAGGTGGTATTGCAGGTCGTTGGCCACTTGCATCACGTAGGGCGCTTCGATGATCCATTTGCCGCCGCCGGACGGGATGAAGAAACCAAGGATCGCCGAATACACACCCATGAGCAGCGCGTAGGTGTCGTGGGAGGCGATGCTGACGAAGAAGGTCGAGATGTGATGCGCGAGGGTTTGCGCATCGGCGCCTTTGACCGTGGTCATCAGCGCGGCGATCGAACCGTACAACGGAAACTGGATCAACACGCCAGTGGTGGTCGGCACCGCACGGGCCACCGCATCGAGGAAGCTGCGCGGTCGCCAGTGCAACAGCGCGCCGAGCATGATGAACAGGAAGTTGTAGGTGTTCAGCCCGGAAATCGCAGTGATCGCCGGTTTGGTCGAGAACTCGTGAAACAGCCATCCTGCTGCCAGCAGCACCAATACGATGATCAGCAACGGGCTGTGTTCCAGCCATTCGCCTGGACGCGTGCGCGGTTGCAGCGGCGGCAGATTGAACGCCGGGTCGATGCCGCAGGCCTTGGCGTCGCGTGCCGAGTTGGGGCCAGGCGCGGTCGCATAGGCGATGATGATCGAAATCACGATCAGTGCCAGCAGCATCACCCCGGACTGCCAGAGAAAAATGGTCTCGGTGAACGGGATCACGCCAGTGATCGACAGGATCGACGGCGGCAGGCTGCCGGGGTTGGCCTGCAACTGTGCGGCTGACGATGACAAGCCCAGCGCCCACACCGCGCCCAAACCTAGATACGCAGCGGCACCGGCGGCGCGGTAATCCATTTTCAGGTCGGTGCGGCGGGCGAGGGCGCGTACCAGCAGCCCGCCGAATACCAGCGACAGGCCCCAATTGAGCAGCGATGCAACCATCGAAATCAATGCCACCCAGGCCACGGCGGAGCGGCCGTTTTTCGGGATCCGTGCCAGTTTGTCGATCAGTTTGACCGCAGGCGGAGAACTGGCGACGACATAGCCGCCGATCACCACAAAGGCCATCTGCATGGTGAACGGGATCAGGCTCCAGAAGCCGTCGCCGAACGCCATCGCTGCAGCGGTGGGTTTGGCGCCCATGGCCAGAGTGGCCAGCGCAACGATGATCACGGCCAGCGCGGCGAATACCCAGGAGTCGGGAAACCAGCGTTCGGCAAAACTGGAACAGCGCAGGGCAAAGCGCGCGGAGCGGCTATCTTCGATATCAACGGCCACGGGAAGTACCTCGGATTTTTTATGGTTATTTTGATCCGTGGGAGCAGTCGCCCGGCTCGACAGCCACAGAGATCCCCTGTGGGAGCGAGCCTGCTCGCGAAGACGTCGGCACATTCAGCATCAGGTTGTCTGAACTGACGCTTTCGCGAGCAGGCTCGCTCCCACATGGGCGGCTGGTCGGTGTTGGCGTGGTCCCTTGGACAGGCACTAACAGTAAATCAAGCGCCGCCCTTTTGTTGAGCAAGTTTTCGCAAACCGAGACTATGGTCTGACGGGTTGTCGATCAGCGCTTTTGCGTAGACCATGAGCGCCTTGGTTTTTGCCGATGCCTGAGTTCTTTGTCATGACTGCCAATTCTCCAGCCCGACCGGCGCCGTTCAGCCGTGCCGACTACAAGACCCTCGGCCTTGCGGCGCTCGGCGGGGCGCTGGAAATCTACGATTTCATTATCTTCGTATTCTTCGCGCTAACCCTGAGTCAGCTGTTCTTCCCCCCGGAAATGCCCGAGTGGCTGCGTTTGCTGCAGAGTTTCGGCATCTTCGTCACCGGTTATCTGGCGCGGCCGCTGGGCGGGATTCTGATGGCGCATTTCGCCGACCGTCTGGGCCGCAAAAAGGTGTTCAGCCTGAGCATCCTGATGATGGCGCTGCCGTGCCTGCTGATCGGGATCATGCCGACCTACGCACAGATCGGCTATTTCGCCCCGTTATTGTTGTTGGCGCTGCGCATCCTGCAAGGTGCGGCGGTAGGCGGCGAAGTGCCGAGTGCCTGGGTGTTCGTCGCCGAGCATGCGCCTGTCGGCCATCGTGGTTACGCCTTGGGATTTCTGCAGGCTGGCCTGACCTTCGGTTACTTGATCGGCGCACTCACGGCGACCTTCCTGGCGCAGGTTTTCACGCCTGCCGAAATTCTCGATTACGCCTGGCGCTATCCGTTTCTGCTCGGTGGCGTGTTCGGCGTGGTGGGCGTTTATCTGCGCCGCTGGCTCAGCGAAACCCCAGTGTTCATGGCCATGGAAGCGCAACGCGAAGCGCGAGTCGAACTGCCGTTGCGCACGGTATTGCGCGAACATCGTCTGGCCATGCTCCCGGCCATGTTGCTCACCTGCGTACTCACCTCGGCAGTGGTGGTGTTCGTCGTCATCACTCCGACCATGATGCAGAAAACCTTCGGCATGACCGCCAGTCACACCTTCGGCCTCAGTGCGCTGGGAATCGTCTTCCTCAATATCGGCTGCGTGATCGCCGGTCTGCTGGTCGACCGCATCGGCGCCTGGCGCACGGTCATGCTCTACAGCCTGTTGCTGCCATTGGGCATTGGTGTGCTGTATGGCTGCCTGATCATGGGCGGGCATTGGATCGGCATTGCTTATTCGGTCGCCGGTCTTGCTTGTGGGGTAGTGGGCGCGGTGCCTTCGGTGATGGTCGGGTTGTTCCCGGCGCGGATTCGCGTGTCGGGCATTTCCTTCACCTACAACATTGCCTACGCGGCGTGGGCGAGTATCACACCGCTGTTGCTGATTGGTCTGATGCCGTGGAGCCCGTGGGTCTGCGTGATCTTCTGTGCAGTGATGGGCGCGGTGGGGATTGTGACGGCGGCGTATTTCGGTGCGCGCATGCCACGTACCGGACCATGTCAGGCTGCCGGCGCGGCCTGAGCCGCAAGCGTCGGGTTATTTTCGACTGACGGGGCTGGAGCTGGCTTCAGAAAAGCTGCGCAAGGCCGATGGCTAGGTTGTATCCGCTAACTACCCTGCCATCGGTGCTTTCCCATGTTCAATAAACGCTTGAACCAAGAGCTGGCTGCTCTGCGCGAAGAACTCTCCAGCCTTGTACAAGTGAAGGAAAGCCTGGAAAGCGAAATGCTCGCGCTGACCCTTGAGCCCGATGGGCGGATTCGTTCGGTCAACCAGAATTTTCTCGATGAAATGATCTACAAGAGCCATGATCTGATCGGCCGAGCAATCGAAGACATCGTCCCGGCCCATGTCAAATCCGACGAATTCCATCAGCGCTTCAAGAACTCGATGAGCCGTGGCGAGCATTTTGCCGGCGCCGTGCGCCTGTTGCGCGGCAATGGCGACGAGGCGTGGCTGCGTTCCATCGTGCAACCGGTGCGCTCGTCTGATGGGCGGATCAGACACATTTCCTTCTACGCCAGCGACCTGACCCGCACCATCGAAGCCTCCCGCGAGCATGAGAACCTGATCGGCGCGCTGGTGCGCTCCACCGCCGTGATCGAGTTCGACCTCAACGGCAATGTGCTCAGCGCCAATGATCGCTTCCTCAACGGCATGGGTTACAGCCTGGCGCAGATCAAAGGCAAACATCACCGCACGTTCTGCGCCCCGGAAGAATACAACAGCGCCGAGTACCAGAACTTCTGGCGGCGCTTGAACAGCGGTGAGTTCGTCGCTGGCCGCTTCAAACGTATCGACAGCCATGGTCGTACGGTGTGGCTGGAAGCGTCCTACAACCCAGTGGTGGATGCCAACGACAGACTGTACAAAGTGGTGAAGTTCGCCACGGTGATCACCGATCAGGTCAACCGCGAGCAGGCGGTTGCCGATGCAGCGAGCATCGCTTACAGCACCTCACAACAAACCGACAGCACCGCGCAACGTGGCACCACGGTCGTCACCGAAGCGGTCAACGTGATGCGCGATCTGTCGCGGCACATGCAGGCCGCTGGCGAAGGTATCGAGGCGCTGAACGAGCAGTCGCTGGTGATCGGCACGATCGTCAAAACCATCAGCGGCATTGCCGAACAGACCAACCTGCTGGCGCTCAACGCCGCGATCGAAGCCGCCCGGGCCGGCGAGCAGGGCCGTGGTTTTGCCGTGGTCGCGGACGAGGTCCGGCAACTGGCCTCGCGCACCAGCCAGGCGACTGAAGAGATCGTCACCGTAGTGCGGCAGAACCAGGAAATGGCGCGCAACGCCGTGGCCCTGATGACCGACGGCAAGCTTCAGGCTGAACAGGGCCTGGCGCTGGCGGCGGAGGCGGGCACGGTGATCGTCGAGATTCAGGACGGTGCGCAGAAAGTGGTGGATGCGGTGGGGCAGTTTGCCAATCAGCTCTCTCACTGACCTGCACGCCGACCCCTGTAGGAGCTGACGAGTGAAACGAGGCTGCGATCTTTTGTTGGGAATTCAAGCATCAGAGCCAGGATCAGAAGATCGCAGCGTTCCGCAGCTCCTACAGTTTTCACCAACAGATCTTTCGGGGCTGGCGCTACAATCGGCTCCTTTTCCTCCGGAGCAGATCCCATGAGCGCCTCCCACCGCCGTCCGGTGCCTCTGAACAAAGCCTACCGCCTGCTCAACCACGGGCCGACCGTGCTGGTCAGCGCCGCTCACGACGGCCAGCGCAATATCATGGCCGCCGCCTGGGCCATGCCGCTGGATTTCGAACCGCCGAAAGTCGCCGTCGTCCTCGACAAATCCACCTGGACTCGCCAGTTGCTCGAAGTCTCCGGCACTTTTGTGCTGAATGTGCCTTGCGTCAATCAGGCCGATATCGTGCAAACCGTCGGCAACACCTCCGGCCTGGAAATCACCCGCAACCAAGGTCAGGACAAGTTTCAGGCGTACGGCCTGCAAACCTTCGCTGGCGAACAGATTGAAGCGCCGCTGCTCGAGGGCTGTGTCGCCTGGCTCGAATGCCGCCTGCTGCCGGAGCCGCGTAATCACGAGCAATACGACCTGTTCCTTGCCGAAGTCATCGCCGCCCGGGCCGACGAGCGTGTGTTCAGCGATGGGCGCTGGCATTTCGAAGGGCAGAATGGATTGCGTACCTTGCACCATGTCGCGGGCGGGCATTTCCTGAAGATTGGTGACGGAGTGGACGGCAAGACGTTGGCGGTCTGATTAATTCCTGGGAGAAGGCCTGCTGCTCGACAGGCCTTTTTTCAATGCAGTGTTTCAGTCCCCCAACGCCTCTCCCTCACGCCGAGGATCGGCACCCCCCGTCAATGTCGCTTTGCCCTGCGCATCCTTCACCCGCACGATCGCTTGGGTGCCGCTGGTCATGTCGATTTCGCTGAGCGTGTGGCCCTTGTCCTTGAGTGCCTGAATCAGCGCCGGGCTGAACTGTCCCTGTTCCAGTTCGGTGGGGCCGTTGCGGCTGCCGAAATTGGGCAGGTTGATCGCACTTTGTGCATCGAGGTTCCAGTCGAGCAGGCCGATGGTGGTTTTGGCTACGTATTCGATGATTTGCGAACCGCCGGGCGAGCCGACCGTGGCGACGAATTCACCAGTGTTGCGATCAAAGATCAGTGTCGGCGCCATCGACGAGCGTGGGCGTTTGCCCGGTTCGACGCGGTTCGCGACTTTCTGCCCGTTCTCTTCGGGGATGAACGAGAAGTCGGTCATCTGGTTATTCAGCAGAAAACCCTGAACCATCAGGTGCGAGCCGAACGCGGCTTCGATGGTGGTGGTCATCGACACGGCGCCGCCGAGATCATCCACCGCGACCACTTGCGAGGTCGAGATGCGCAACGGCGAGCGGTCCGGTGCGTAGGCAACCTGTACGCCCGGCGGTGTGCCCGGTTTGGCGCTGCCCATGCTGCGCTCGCCGATCAGGCTGGCGCGGCTGGCCAGATAGGCAGGATCGAGCAACCCTTTGACCGGCACCGGGACGAAGTCGGTGTCGGCCACGTATTGCGCGCGATCGGCATAGGCCAGACGTTCAGCCTCGGCGATCAGATGCACCGCTTGCGGCGCCGGTTCGATGCCGGCCGGCCTATTGCTGTTCACTGGTTTGAGCGGGGTCAGCGACAGGCGTGGATCGCGAGACTCCAGCGCCTGCAACGTGCCGAGAATTTGCGCAACGGCAATCCCGCCCGACGACGGTGGCGGCATGCCGCAGACCTGCCATCGCTTGTAGTCGGTACACAGCGGCGCGCGCTCCTTGGCCTGATAACGCTGCAAATCGTTCAGCGACAGGCTGCCGGGATTAGAGTGTTGTTGTACCTTGGCAACGATCTCTTCGGCGATCGGACCTTTGTACAGCGCATCGGCACCTTCGCTGGCGATGCGTTTGAACACGGCGGCCAACTTCGGGTTTTGCAGGCGCGTGCCGACGGCTTTGACGCTGCCATCCTCATTCAGGAAGTACGCAGCCATGTCTGGCGACTGGCGTATCAGTGGATCGGCAGTCAGCAGCGAATGCAGGCGCGGGGAAATTGCAAAGCCTTGCTCGGCCAGTTTGATCGCTGGCTCAAACAGCTTCGCCCAAGGCAAGCGACCGTGTTGTCGATGCGCCAGCTCCAGCGCGCGCAATACCCCAGGTGTACCGACCGAGCGCCCGCCGATCTGCGCTTGCGTAAAGGCCATCGGTTTGCCGTCAGCCTTCAGGAACAGCTTCTCGGTGGCCCCGGCCGGGGCCGTTTCGCGGCCATCATAGGTGCGCACCTGCTTGCCATCCCACAACACAATCATCGCCCCGCCACCGATCCCGGAAGACTGCGGCTCAACCAGCGTCAACACCGCCTGCATCGCAATCGCCGCATCAATCGCCGAACCACCCTGACGCAACATCTCCCGCCCGGCTTCGGCCGCGAGTGGATTGGCAGCAGCGGCCATGTGTTTATTGGCGTGTCGGGTTTGCAGATCAGTGCGGTAACCGGAAGCGGCTTCCGGTGCCAGCGGCAACGAAGAAGAGGGCGGGGCGTTGCATGCGGTGAGGGTCAGAGCGCTGACAAGCAGTGTCAGGGCTGGCAGGCGAAAGCGCTTCAAGGGCTGGGCTGGAAACACGCGGGCTCTCCGTCCGTGGGGTAAAAGTCTTCGGGGACTTTATCGAGCGGGCCGGCGGGGTGCAAACTGCGTGGGGATTACAGCCCTCCCGCTCAGCGGCCGCGCCAATCGATTGGCCGACAACGATGCCCTTGTGGGAGCGAGCCTGCTCGCGAAAGCGGTAACTCAGGCGATGCGATCTTCTTGAGAGTGATGCAGGGTTAGTGAGTCAGAAACTTATTGCTTGAAGCCGGGTAGACCATGGGTACAGCGCCACTTTTTCACGATTTCGGTAATGCCCTCGGCTGTTTGTTGTTTCATATCCTCGGGCCAATAGATAAGGTCAGTGCCCGCTGGGTGCTCACACAGACGTACAAATTCAAACAACAGCGGATCGAGAATCTCGTCTGGGCTTGTGTTGGCTGCAAGAACAGATTGCACAAATATCAAGAATTCTGCTTCGGTGTAGTCAGCTATGCTTTGCTTGGTACGTTCTCTTATCATTGCTTGAAGCCCGACAGCCCATGGTCACTACGCCATTTCTTCAATGAGTCAATGATCCCCTGTGCCGAGTCATCGGCGCCATCTTCAGGGTAAAAAATCAAATCGGATCCTATTGGGTGTCCACAAATCAAATTGAAGTGAAGAACGAGCTTGCTTTCTTCTTTCTCGCTCCCCTCATTTCCGACAATGCGCTCAAGGAGGTTGATGAATTCTTGCTCGGTGTAATCTGACAAATCGTCTTTAATAAGGAATTCCGTTGCCATTGCCTATCTCCTGCACGAATCTTGGATATGTTGTGACGCAATAAATCCTAACAGCCAAAGTTAACTCAATGGCTCGAACTCTCAACGGCACGACTTATCAAGAGTCTTTGAACCCCGGCAATCCCTGTGCTGCTCGCCAGTCCCTGACACTTTGCATTACCCCCACAGGCGAGTTATCAGCACCAGGCTCCGGGTAGTAGATCAAGTCCGATCCTGCTGGATGCTCGCTGATTGTCTCGAAGTGTGCCAACAGTAAATCAGCACGATCATCGTTTTCAGCCTCTTCATCCTCTTTCGCGAGCTCTTGTAGTAGCGCGACGAATTCGGCCTCTGTGTACTCAGAAATGCTGGCTTTTAATAAGGTGTCTTTCATATTTGCCTATTCACGCCGGTGTATATCTATATGGTTCCGAGGAGTATTTACTCGAAGGTTATCTAGGTCATATACGCCACCGCCGTTGGATATTTTTTCGAGATGGTGAATTTCATAAGACTTTCTACCGCCGACTCTATCGGCTTTACGCACTCGTGGCGCCTTACCCTTACGCATGCGACCAACATTCTGTTCAATCAACTCACCCCCCGATGCTGACTCTGCAACCGTTTTCCAAAAGGTTGCTCTGAATGAGTCGAAGTTTTTGAATTCTCGTCCTCGTAGAGAGTTGGCAACGTCTGTTGGAATCGGAACCCCCACGCCCGAATCAGCCCCCGCAAGCCATATCCCCGACACATCCTCACCCACCCCCGTAACGATCCCCGGCGTCTGCCTCGCCGGCCTCGAATAAACCACATACAACGACTTCAGCCCGGTGTCCGCCGGGAACACCAGAATACAATCCTCGGCTGTTACATCCTTGCCCGGCAGACCCTCAATCTGGCTATCGGTGTTGTCCGGGATCGGGTGGACGAGGATCGGGTCGAGTGCCTCACCGTGGTCGGGATAAACCAGCGGAGGCATCGATCCCAACGGCCCGCGTTGCGGCGTCCAGAGAATGGTGATGCCGTTGAGCTTGGCCTCCATGGCGGTCTTGTCGGCGTTCCACTTGACGTTCACCGTGCGTACGGCGTCGTCGCCAGAGGCGCCGGAGTGGATGCCGTAGACCCGCAGAACACCTTCGGCATCACGACGAAACTGGAAGCGCACGCGCGTGGTGGCGCGGCTCATGCGGCGTAGTTCTTCGTCGGTGTGAAGCGTGCCGTCGGCCATTTTGCTTGGCAGCATTCCCAGCACCAACACGCTGGCCGGCCCGCCGGCGCCACGGATGGCCCAGTTCAGGCGCTGTTGCAGAATCCCGCCGCCGGCCAGACGCCCCAAAGCCAGGTCGGCGCCTATTGCCGTCGCGACAGCGGTACTGGCGGATGGCATGAGCATGGCGCCGGCGACCATGATCTTGCCGAAGTTGCTGGCTGGCTCCTCGGCAGTGCCAGCGTCCGTGCGACACCAGTTGTCCGGCGTGCAGGACTTGGCAAATACCCTGTCTTCGCGTGGCTTGGGCGCAGGCCACTCATCCTTCTCGATGTACACCGGCTCCGTCGCTTTCGGTGGAAGCAAAGTAAACCAGGCCCTGCCACCGCTATACGGATTTAATAACCAGTCATCGTCGAGAAGGTATTTGTATTGAGGCATGCCAACTCCCTGCATGGCGCTGAATCGAGCCAGGGGAGCTTGTCGGTCGAAGGGCAATTCGGGGAGAAAGGGGCGAGTGCTTGAAGTGATGAAAAATACAGTTCTTACGTGAGCAAAGCCTGCTTCCTACAGGGCTATCTCAGTCCAGCGGTTTTGCGCCTGATTCAGGCAAAACCATTGTCGGTCGCGGCTGTAGTCTTTTCCGTTGAATCGCTGACTACGCCGGATTTCTCTTACAGATTATTCAGGTCGACAGCCTACGCGGCGTTGCCTGAGGATGGTTTCTGTACGGTTGCCAGGAGGGGCTTCACTTTTGCTGGGCGGTGGAACAAAACAAAGGCAGCAACACGACATCGATCAATCAAATGAAATCTGGAAGGCGCTGAAGAGGTAGCTCAATGAAAAGCGTAAGCAATCACGAGGACAGTGTTCTCGAAATGCTGCGCACGGACGAGAATTTCGCTCTCGAATATCTCGTTGCAGCATTGGAAGAAATTGATGAAGAGGGCGGTGAGTCTGTGTTTCTCACCGCGGTGCGACGTGTGGTGGAAGCGAGAGGCGGTTTTGCCGCTGTCTCCAACGCAACCGGACTCAATAGAGGCAATCTTTACCGCCAATTTTCAGCAGATGGAAACCCAGGCCTTTCGACGCTACTGAAGGTACTGTCTGCTGTGGGGCTCGGTTTGTCGAAGGTGGTCGCTCACAGTCAGGATGATCAGGAACACACAGCAGCGTGATCCACCGTGGTAATAAGAAGCTCGGCTCGATGTCGGGCTTTCTGATTTTTTCCCTGCGGCATTTCTCTGATGGGGCACGTGGAATCGATCCGCTGACATTAAGCGGTAGGTTGCGAGTGAAGCAGAGCGCAACTTTTCCCAAGGCATAAAAAAACGGCCTACCTTTCGGTAAGCCGTTTTTAGTACTTGGTGGCTACACAGGCAATTGAACTGGACGACTAACCTACTGTATCTATTGGATATTCTTAATCTGTGATATTCAAGGGATACACCAGGGGATACACGGCGCCGTCTGCTGGGCTGTTTTTGGCCTGCTCGCCGTCGTTCAGAATTCACCATTGACGCTACTCACCTGTACCCGACGAACGGTAACCACGCTTCGAACCGACGCCAAGAAGCGCTACCCCGGGACGGGGGAGTGGCCGCGGCTACCTGCCATCCCATTTCGGTAGGGCAGGTGGCGAAAACTCACCGGCGCCTCTCACAGCCTCATTTCCCTGATGACCTTTCGCGGGTCTGCGCCTTGCCTGAGCGCTCGTTGCGCGTCCTTGGTCAGTTGGTCGAGCGCCTGCTCCTCGAAGGTAGCCGCCATGGCGCTGGCCTTTCTGATGATCAGCAGCGCCAGCTCGGCGGGGATCTTCACTTTCTCGGTTGGCAGGTAATCGCAATCGATCACAGACACGGCGCTATCCTCTGGCTCGCGGAATGCTGGCGCTGGACCAAATCGGCGCCAGCGATGATCTGCAGATGTTATCAGCGCGCAATCGAAACTACCGGGATTCCGGTAGTTTCCTGCTACCGGCTCCGGCCCGCTGTCAGGCGCAAGGAGCCCACAAAATATTAGACGGGGCATCGGCCGATCGGCACCCTGTTTTGGCTGGAAGCCACACGCCATAAGGCTGCCAGACTACTGGAAGGCATTCCGCCAAATGGAATCCGTCTAGAGCCTGTCTAGAATTGGTTGGCGCGCTAAGGATTTGATCGGCTTGGTATTTCAGCAACCCATCCCGCCGGCGTAGACCTGACGATTGACCGAGCAATCACCTTGACGGGCACCCCCTAATTTTTTGACGAGGCTGGTGCTGGCCAAGTTGCGCGATGACCGCAAAGCGTTGCTCTGCGTGACCTCCAGCGTGTCGGTGGGTGGTGGAGCGCGTCGAATCCGTCAAGACCTGTCAAAAATCTCGTCAAGGATGGTCAAGGGTTCCGCAGCGGCGCGCGGATAGCTGGTACGAGTCAATAGCCCGGCAAGCTACCGGGCGATGTAGGCTCATTCTTGAGATTCATCATCATCCGCCTCAGGCGGTGGCGCTACGTCGGGAACAATCAACCCACGCGCTTTGCTGCCTAAAATAGTTGCCGCTTGAACCGTCCCGCCCTTGAACCTGCCGAGCACGAAGAGGTTAATGTCGCTGTGTCGAGCAAAAGCCGTGGAAATCTCCTCTATACACTCGGCGGCATTCTGGCCTCGGAATAGATCGGTTTGGAACTGACCGTGTACTTCGCTATACAGCACGATGCGCCATCGATCCTCCAGACGCTTGAGCTGGAGCACCTGATAGCTTCCGTCCATTCGAGCTGGAACCGTTGCTACTCGACCACGCTGATTAATAGCATCGATTTGGTCCTTTTCTAAGGTGACGTCACCGTATTTGATGCGCTCCGCATCATGGGCGCCTTTAACAAGTGTCATTGCCGACTTGGCTACGTCTGTCTGTAGCTGAACCAGGTGCTCGTTCTGCTGTAGCACGCGAGTCATCAGCGCTGACTTTTGGGCGTCGACCTTTACCTCAGCGTCCTTATCGATCCAATGAACGGCCGTCCATGCTCCGCCCAGGATAAGCGCCGAGCCTAGGATAGTGAGGACCAATTGCTTCCCCGTCATGCGTTCTATGGCCTTCTCTCCCAATTTGGTAAGTGGTTCGACCAGCGTGGCATTGGTGTCTGTTGATCCTTCATGGATCTCAAAGACTAGCTCAATATCCTTGCGCTCTTGATCCGTCATGCCTTTGGCGGTCTTGCCGTACGCGACGGACGCGAAAGCTCTGTTCATAGCGTTCTGGTATTCGATGAACGACTTCAGAACGCCTGTGGGTAGAGAGCTATGGTACCGCTCCCCTTTTATATCGACATCGAAATGAGGCCATCCCTCGAATTGGATGACAACGCTTTGATCGTCAAATTTTCCCTCTAACGCCTGCTCTACTGCCGCAAAGGCGTCGGCCTCGGACTTAATAACTAGCTGAACTACGTCTGACATCCATTTCTCCTAGCAAGGTATTGCAGAGCTGTGGCCCGGGTCGTGCGAGCCGAAGTTATACGTGATCGCGGCGACTCTATAACGTCTGTCATCCGTCAGCTACTCCCGTCGATCCATCGGAGTTCAATTGGTGTGAGACGGTCAACCTCCCCACTTTGACGTGGCCAAGGCGGAACAAGCCCCTGACGCCCACCGGCCTTGGATTCCGTCTCATGCTTGTCTCACATTCCGTCAAAGCGTGGTCAAAGAGGTTCGGGCATCATCCAACCGGTATAAGGGGCGAGTGACCAGGTGAGATCGGGCGCTGCGCCAGACAGTAGCGACTCCATCAGGTTTCGGCGAGAGATTCGTTGGAGGCATGGAGCCTGGTCATATTCCGCAATCGCCCACATCCCACTCTCCCCAAGATCGAATATCACGGTTCGTTGGGATAACAACCAGCCTTCGCGTGGCTTCCGCCATGACCATGTATGCTGCCCGCGATACGACTCCTCGACCGCTCCATCAAAGTCTCTGCCGTGGAGTAGTTCCAGCATCGGCCGTGGTGAGGTAGCGGCAGCGATATCGCTCCTACGAAAATATGCGAAGGCTCCTCCATCCAAGCAGGGTTTCCGCCATGCCTTTGTCCACGGAGCGTATACCGGCATGGCCAGTTTGAACTCTCTGACCTTCGGATGATCAGGATCAGGCAGAGCGTCACCGATTCGAATGTTCTCCTTGAACTTCTCCCCGTTTACGATCCAGATCATGCGCTCCCCGTAGAACAGCTCGCGACTGTTCATCTCCTCAAGGCTCATCGGAGAGTTTTGGAGCTCAATTACTGTGCCGTCTGGGCGCTTCACGTCAGCGATATGCTTTTCGCCAGCATGGTCATGGGCCACAACCTCTTGCCACTCAAACGGAAACAGAGCTTTCCAGGCGCGATGCCATGGGCCTTCATTCTCCATCCATGGATCGCAGTGCCGCCGGCCAGCATGAGCCCAATGCCAGCGTATGATCGGGCCACATTTCGCCTGTGCGGGCTTTCCGCAGAGAGGACATTCGCCTTTGAGTCCAGGCGCCGGCGCAGAGCGCTCCCCGCCGACAAGCGCTACTTCCATTGATGGCATACCCGTATCCCTCCACATGATGCGAATCAATGTAGCCGAATATGCGAACCCTTACTCAGTCATGGGGTGTTTCCCCAGTGGGGGAAAACGTTCACTCCGTACTGAAGAGCAATATGCCGTTCGGTCCGCAGGTTTCCAGAAAAAACCACTGCTTATGGTGGAAACCATAGTGGAAAGCTCCAGGCGCCAACCATAACTTTGGATAACGGTGACGCCGGGGCGCCAGCCCGGGGTTTTACGACTTTGTCGCGAAAGGTCGGCACGGGGCGACGGTTCGCGCGCAATGGTGGTTGCGAACCAGGTGCGAACTAATCGTGCTAACCACCTGTGCGATCGACCTATTTAGTAGCTTTTCCGCTGGGAGCTCGCGAGTCTTCTACCTTGCGTCGGCACCATTCCTGGACTTCCGATTTCACCCAGGCGACTGAGTTTGGCCCGAGCCTTACCTGACTCGGAAACTGACCGGCCGCTATCAATCTGTAGATGGTCATTGTACTGAGCCCTACCATTTCCTTTACCTCTCGGAGGCGCATGAATTGAATGGGTTCGTCGGGGGTGTCGCTCATGACTTCACCTTTGACCTCACGATAGATCCGAGCCGAGCTCTGCGGCCGCTGCTGTGATTATTCATCGATTCTGCGCCGGTAGGGGAGCGTTGTCATGAACGTGATCGATACCGATTAACAGCATGGGCAGGCAAGAGCTCTGTCTGCGTACCGATCGTGCGTACTGAACTGCGTACCAGCGTTGGGAATCTCGCTCCCACAGGGGCTTCGCGGGCTCTTGGGTGCGTGAGGATCCTGCGTGAAGACGTGCGCGAAGGCTCATTCGGTGACCGGTGGGAGTGGTCACTACCGATGGTCACCGCGAATGGTCACTGGCTGGATACGTGGCTCGATGCTGCCCTGAGATCGATGCTGCGCGTACTAACTTTTGCTAACAGATGGTGGATACCAGCGTGGATACCGGAAACCATTCGTCAATTCGCCTGAGTCCGCTTTTTGCTGGCTCGGTCCTCTGTGGACATCTGTGACGTGAAATCGATGGCCCGGGCTTTGGGACGAATTGAAATATGACGAAGAATTTGATCGGCGCCCGCAACCTCTTCGCTGAGGCTCAGCAGGCCAGGAGTCTGAGGGCGGAGGCAATATCTCTCCGCCTGGAGGTTCGTGTTGTGCTGAGACAGCTCGAGGCGCAGCGAGGCCTTTACTTCGTCCGGATGCTGCAAGTGGATGATGTACTGCAGAGACTCGATTCAACTCATCGAGCGCGTACGGGCCAACTATTAGGCTGGCCACCAAATGCGCGTTGTTCGCGCTACACCAGCGGCCAATCACAGCCCCACCCTGACGTGGAAACGAATCGATAAACCGTGCAATCGAACCGTTTGGCGTCCATGGTGTAGTGCCATGGAGAGCGCGGCTTATGACTTCCGGTGATCGGCTTCACGATAAAGTTCTGAGTTACGCCCACGCGGAAATCCAAATCATCCTTGCTGGATCGGCGAATCCGCAGTTTCACTTCGATCAGCTGCTCAGGACCCTAGGCGCGTTTGTTCATTGCGAAATCGTTACCCAAGATGAAGCGGACAGTATCCTGACGGAGGCGAAAGCCGCCTTGGGTGTCGCTGTGCAAAATATCGATGACCTGTCACGTCTACCAGCGGTTGCACGCGCGGATGAACCTGACAAAACCTGACATCGTGAGGAGTGCGTCACGGGGGCGGAAGGTTGACAATTGTTGACATGGCCACGCGCTCAAGCCCGCAACCCTGTTAACAATTGTCAAGGTTGGCCACGTCTGTGTGAGGCTTTTGGAATGGTTACCAAAGGTGGTTACCACGCTTGGTTACCAACTTTACGAAGGGGCGGTGGGCGACTCAATCCTTGGAGCCGCCCAATGCTGCAATTGGGTCAGAAGGAGCTGGGGCGAATATCGGTACCGTTTTGCGTACCGGACACCCTGAACTTCTGAACATCCCCGGCGCCGACCTGCGTGGCCGTCTCCTTCACCGGCTGGCCGATCTGTAGCGCGCATACGCCGTTACCGTCGTCGTCACCCGCTATACCGATGATGTGGCGACCAGGCTTGACCTGAAACGCCACGATCTCGCCTGTGTCGATACGCGCGGCTTTCCTGCCATCGACCAACACCGTCGCATAGCATCCACCGGACGCCCAAAAGCCACTATCTCGACTCACCACCAGTTTGGCGCCGCCCGGAACGTCTGACTGAAACGCAAACGTTCTGGCTGCTGGCACTTTCTTCGCCGACGCTTGGTCGACCGGTGTACTGGAGCAGGCGGCCAGCACGCCGGCGGCGATGAACGCGAGAAAAATCCTGTGCATTTGGTTCGTCCTCAAAAGTGAATTGTGACTTTACAACACCACGCCTACATTTTGTCTTCGGCGTAGATCGAGGCTGAGATGATCATCCCGCCCCACCGGCGTTCGCCGATGCAGATCGGCACCGGGTTGCCGCTGGCTGTGGTGTTCTTGGCGCTTCCGAAGGCGTAGGACGGGGCGTTTTCAGGTCCGGCGCTCTGCCTTAGGCCTGAGGCCTGCGGGCTGAGCATCTGGATCACGCCGCCGGCGGCGAGCGCTATGCCCGGCGCGAGTGTGGCGCCGTTCGTGAACGGACTGAGCACGATCAGCACCGCCCCCAACACTGTTTGCAATAGTCCCGCTCGCTTACTCCCATGAATAACTGGGACGATGCGGATCTCGTTTGCTCGCCCCATCCCGAGCTCCTTCTCGCCGATATTGCGCCGGTTTCGAAAAATGGCGAACTCCAGGCCGCGGGCCTTTGCGTCGGCAAGATATTTGGCAAATCCCGGGTGATTCACGTCTACCGCCTTAACCGCCTCGCGGACATCGCCCGTTGAGAGTTCGTAGAGGTGTTTGCGGCCAAAGAGCTTGCCAGCGCTGCCGCCCAGTAGGATCAAGGTCTTGTTGCCGTAGTCGGTTGCCATTGCCATTTCTTACTCCTGGGCGCCCTGGGCGCTGTGTTTGGGGATTTCCATACCGAGCTGGCCGGCAAGGATCATGCGGGCGGCCATCGCGTCGTTTCGAATGGCGATCTCGCGGTTTACGTCTGGATTCCAGGCTGAGCTGTGAATCGATTGGTAGGCCCGGGCTCCGCGGTACTCGATGCGCATCAGCTCAGCGGAGATCCGGGCCTCCTCCTCAGTGAAGAACGGTCCCTCGAGCTCAATCCGCTCGCCTTCTCGTACGTGCTTAACGGTCCAGACGATGTAACCCCCGATAGTGCCAGGGGCGCCAACAAAGTCTGTCGCTTCGCAGGCCTTGGTGAATCGTACGTAGTGCGTCATTTGCTCGGTCTCCACGCCGGGCTTCCCGGACTCATGATCATTTTGAGGTATCGATCGGCATTCGCTTTTGAGTGTTTGCGCCCCTCGCTGAGAATTTCCGCAGACCGCTGTTCAAATTCCTCGTGGAGCACGGACGTTGTGCGAACCACGACATCTATGGCTTCTTCCAGCACCTCCCGAACCTTTGCTGCGTCCGGCTGACTGGGGATCATCGCCAAGAAATGGTTCGTCACCGCGTCGCTGATGACCCCAGCGAGGACACCTTTGTCATATTCAAATGCCATTTCATGCTCTCCCGTTTGTGAGGCGCCAGATCGAACCGCCTGGCTGAAGCGCGCGAGCGATGGCCGTTTCCGCCTCGACCTTCGCCGCCTGCTGAATGCCCTTGCCCAAACGCGTCGTGTCCTCTGTGCTGGTCGCACTGCCATCACCGGCGGTTTGCACCGATACCGCTACGGGGAAGCTGTAAAAATTACCTGCGCCATTCCCGCCGCCGCTGATCGCGCGCACTCCCAACTGGCCGCCCGCGGTACGGGTCAGAGGCATGATTGCCTCGTCGCCCGCTTCGCCCATCACTCCAAGGCCACCGCCGGCCATGCCAAAAGCTGTCGGCTTGTTCACGATCGAATTTGTGAACGCGCCGCCATTGGAGAACATTTGTACTCCTCTCGACCACGCTCCACCATCGGCCTGTGGGAAGTAGCTCCCGGAGTAGCCGGCCTGCGAAGCGCCGAGGTTCGAAGAGACCGCGCCAGCTGATCCGGCCGCCAGCCCATTCCCGGTACCGCTCCCGGTGAAGGAGCTGGTTGCGGCGCCGACCAAGCTGTTCAGCAGGGCGGAACTGGCTTGGCGTGAAGCGATACGGGCCATGTCAGCGATGATCGACTTGGTGAAGTCAGCGAACGAGAGCTTGCCGGTCATGGCGAAATTGACCAGCGAGTCTTCCATCTCTCCGAAGGCACCGGTAACCAACGACTTCGCCTGACCTGACAAGTCGCGCGCCGATTCGAGGTAGTTTTTGAAGCCGGCGGTCGCCCCTTTACGCCAATCGCCTTGGGCCTCGGACATCTTTCCGTAGTTCTCGAGGACCGTGTCGCGATACTTGCCCTCGGCTGTCTCCAGGCTCGCCAGATCCCTTTCGTAATCGGCTTGGGTGTATTTATCCGGTGCGGTCTTGCGACGGTCCAGCAGGTTCAAGCGCTCGTCGTTGAACTTGTCCCGTGAGGCATCGAGGTCGCGCTGGAGCCCGGCCTCGCGATCGCCCAGGCCGAGAGATGTAACCGCGCGACCGCCTGACAGGGATAGGGCCTGGCGCTGGCGCTCGAGCTGATCAACGTAGGCTTTGGAGGAGGCTGTCTGGCGATCGAGGCGACCGGATTCTTCGATCTGCAGAACTTTCAGCTCGCTGTCCGCTGCTTTCTGGGCTTTGACCATGTTCGTGCGTGCGTCGGCGATCTTCTGGTCCAGCTCGATGCGTTGGGCGGCGCTGGTGCTGGTCTTGCCCTTGGCCGCTTCCAATGCGGCAATCTCGCCTTGATATGCGCCGGTTACCTCGTCGCGTTCGGCCCGGATCAACGCTGTGCGCTGGTCGAGATACGACTGCTGCGAGATGATCCCTGCCTTTTGTGCCGCCTCCAGCTCCTTCTGAGAGTTCTTGTATTCGCTGACGATCGCGGCGCGCTGATTCTGCGCATCGTTGGAGCCGGTCAGGTTCACTGACGAGCGCACGGCGGTCGGCTTGAAGCGCTCATTCAGCGCTTTGCGGCTGACCTCGTACTCGCGATTGATCTTCGCGACATCCGCGTTTTCGCCCTTGAGTGCGTCGGCTCGTTTTCGGTCAAGCTCTTCAATCTCGCGTTTTTTCTTCGCCTCCTTGTCGAGGCCGGCCAAGTAGGAAGCGTGGAGGCTGTCCTGGGCGGTCATCGCTTTCTTTTCAGTCTCCGCGCTCAATCCCTGAGCTCTTGCGATGCCGTCCAGGGTGTTCTTCTGCTGGGTGAGGAATTTCAATTCCAGCTCAGAATCCTGAAGCTTTTGCTTGTTGTCCGTGTCGTCCGGATCGGCTTTAAGGGCGCTGGCCGCTGCTGCAATGCGCTGCTGAGCTGCGACAATTTGCTTCGCCAACGGGTCGTCACGGCCAATATTCTTGGCCGCGTCGGCAGTGGCCGAGATCTCGCCCTTCAGGCTTTTCCAGCCACGCTCCCAGATGGACAGGTTCTCTGTGACCTCGCCGCTACGGTTTTTGATGGTGTCGACGTAGGTGTCCGTCAGCAGCTTGGCCGCGCCGATGGTGTCGCCCTGTTCCTTTAGCGCCACGATCTGGGCATAGGTGCTTGAGGTCAGGAAGTGGTACTGGCTGTTCAGCTCCTTGGCGGCTGCCACCGGGTCTTTGCCGATCTTCACGAACTCGGCAATGGTCTCCTCGACGGCGCGGCCGGTGGCCTTTTCCATTTGTAGAGCGGCGGTGGCCACGTCTTCGAAGCTACCGCTGGCAATGTTGCCGCTGCCCGCCAGTTTCGTGAGTAGGTCGGCGGCGGCGCCGGTGGTTCCCACAGTGGCAGCTACCTGGCTGGCCATGTTCGACAGTGCGTCGGCGGAGACGCCAGCAGCATTGCCGGTCAGCGTCAGAGCGTTTTTAAACTCGACCGCTTCCTGGCTCCCCTTGTAGTAGGCCAGGCCGAGCGCGCCAACGGCGGCGGCGCCGACCGTGAACGGGTTAACCAGGCTGAGTACATAGCCGCCGAGGGCCTGAGCCGCCGCACCGACGCCCCCAAACATATCTTTCAACTGCCCGCCCTGTTGAAGCAGAACAGTCAGCGGGGCCTGGCCACCCTGAAGAGACACGAAAATGTCAGTGAACTGCGCAGGCACGCCACGCAGCGCGGCGGCGGTCTGCTTCGCGGTGTTACCGGAACGGGTTAGGGCGTCGTCGAAGCGGCCGATGTTGTTCCTCGCCTGCTCAATCTTCGCTTGGTATTCGGTGAATGTGGCAGGGTCCAATCCCAGCTTTTTGTGCTTGGCAAGGCGCGACTCAAGATCGTCCAGCCGCCCCAGGGCTTTCACTGTTGGATCAATCTCGCCCAGCAGGCCGGCCAAGTCGTCCGTTTGCTTTCGAAACGACGCGGATGCCCGGTCTGCCGCTTTTTCGGCGCGGCCACCCGCCGCCGCCAGCTTGTCCAGATCCGTACCAGCCTGCGCGGCATCGGTCGAATCGACCCTGATGCCGAGTTCAGCAATTGATGTCATGCGTTACTCCTTCGACGCCTCGGCGCCATTGATGGGCGTATGCCCTGTTGTATTGCTCGGTGTCGCGACACGTTTTCGTGATTCGCAAAACGTGTCGCGTAATTGGCTGCCTACTTGCCGACGATGCTCAGGACGGGCGGGAGCTTTGGGCCGAACGGCGCGCCAGGTGCGAAAGGGTCTGGTCGCAAATGTTCTGGGCAGTCCCTGATGAAATTCGCGGTCGCGATCTGGCACGCGTAAAACAGTGGCGCGTCGTTCCATTCCTGCCCTCGGCGCGCTGCGCTTTCCTCGAGCGATGGGGCGAACACCAGCTCCGCCAACTCCGTCACGCCTTCTTTCCGCGCTGCCTCACGCTCTACGGTGTTTACCGCCAGCAGATCGCACACCCGGTCGAAGCCCAGGCCATCCATCAAGCCTTCGGTGTCCAGCACCAGCGACCGCCCGAACGCGCCCAGCACCTTGCGCACGTCATCCCATTCACCGCTCCGATGGTCCGAAGACTTCTGCTGAATCTCGTAGATCTTGTTTGCGGTGAAGGGCAGGTAGTGGCGCAGCTTGCTGGCCTCTCGCCGTATGGCTCGGCGCTCGGTTCGGATGTCGTCTGCTCTCTGGCCGAGGATGCGACAGAGCCGGCGGGTGGTGATCAAGCTTGTGCTCTTGCTGGCGCCTGGCTTCTGCGCGATTTCCAGCAGGGCTATGACGATATTGGTCTTCATGGCTGTGTCTCCATGGGCGTGCGGTCGTAATCAGCGCGCAGCTCGGCACCAGCGCCGCAATAGCGACTGGTGGGCGCATAGCACGATCGGCAGGCCATGATGTGGTTGAGGTATGCGTCGCGCGCCCGCCGCCACTCAGGCATGGCTGTGGCGGCGCTTGCGTGAGGCTCAGTCACGAACTGGGGCCGACGCTCTGCATGGGTGATCAGCGCCAGCGACGGACGAGGCGCAGGGCGTCGCGGGTTCTCCGTGGAGGTATTCGCGATGGTCGGCGGCATGTGATCGAGCAGGCTGGAAAGGAGGCTCACGGCTTCACCTCGCCCGATTTGCACCATTGCCCAAATGTGTCTGTGAAAAAAAAACGGGGGAACGGGGGAACAGTGGGAACGCCCAATGATTCCGGGGCTTTCAGAGGGGGATTCTGTACCCCACGTTTTTTTGTGGGGAACAGTGATAACCAAACGTCAGGAAAGCGCTGATCGCTTATATTCAAAAACATGTTTGTGTTCCCCCTGTTCCCCAAACACCAAATAAGGGGGAACGGCTACAGGCCGCGTCTTTGCTGGCTGTTCCCCCGTTCCCCCTGTTCCCCACGTTTGTAGGTTCCTGTGAAGTTGGGCATTCGTATCTAGTGTTGGTGGAGGTCATACGGCACCGCCTTCGCCATCCAAAGTTTCCGGGTCGATGACGTACAGCCGAGCAGATCCGCCGGCGGGGATGCGGTACTTTTTGGTCTTTCGGCTATCCCGATCGGTGTCGCGCTTGGCCAGGGCTCCGCCAACCTCCAGCGCCTTGATGACGCGGGTGAGGCCGAACCCGTGGGCGGCTTCGATGAGCGCGGACTTGTTGAACAGGAACAGTCGCTTGTTGGCGACCACCTCCCAGTACCCTGCGCGGTTGAAAACCTTTGCGTCCGCCTCTGGGGCGTCCACGTCCGAGAATCGGCTGCTGCCGTGCTTGTCGATAAAGTCGATGATGCCGGCCAGGATCTGGCGATCTTCGGCATTCCCTCCGCCGACACGGGAAAGCCATTCGCCGTAGAGCAGGCGGCAGTCGGCGAGGGCGGTACCGGGCTCCCACGGGAGCAGTCCGTAGGCGATGGCCATCTCGCCAGCCAGCGCGATCACGGCGAACCGGTCAGCGACGCGGCCGGCTTGGGCGTTGTCTTCCACGAACTGGGCGCGAATGCCATCGAAGTCACTGAGCAGGCCGGGCTTGTCGTCTGCTGCGACCAGACGCTCCACGAACGCAGGTCCAAGATGTCCATGGTGGGCGCCTACCGCCACGGTGAGTTGCCGATGGAAGTCAGCGCCCTCAAGGCCGTGTAACTCGTCAAAGGCGCGATGTGTGCGGGTGCCGGCGTTCACGTCGACCATGCGCAGCTCGGCGCCAGCGTGAGCCGCATTCCCGGAAATGGCGGCGTGCTCGGAGAGCGAGCGCTCGCCGCTGGAAAGTGTCAGCAGGCGCCAGCTCAGTTTCGCCCGTCCCTCACGCTCTCGGGTCATGGTGCCTTTGCCTTGCCCGTTGGCGAGGGAGTAGGCCATTTCCTGTACCCGCTTGGGGTCGGCGCGCTTGATCTCGTCCAGCGGCAGGATGGTGTCGTTACGACTGGACGCCTCGATCTCAAGCCCGCCCTTGGTCATATCCCAACTGGCGGCGAACACGCCGGGGTCACCCCACACGGAGGAGCCGATCAGTTGAGCCAGCGACTTGCCGCTCGAGCTGTCACCGACCAAGTGAACACCGCCGCCCAGCACGCCGACCAGACTCAGGAGAGGCCCGGCCAGCGAGCAGCCGATCGCCAACGTCAGCACGGGATTGCCCGCGCATTTGGCTGCCACTTCGGCCTGCCACCGCGCCAGCTCGCCGCGCTGACTGAACAACACCTGAGCTCTGTTGCTCGCCTGATATCGCACGTTGGCGGTGCCGATCGTTCGCCCGGGTAGCACGAACGCGCCTGACTCATGCCAGCCAGGCCGGCCGGTGGTGGCGAACACCTCGGCGGGGTGCTGATCGAGCAGGTACTCCATGAACGTTCCGCGCTTCTTGAGCGCGATGATTACGCCCATGCCGAACAGTGCCCGGCGAGCGTCCTCGCCGCTCCCGCCGAACACCTCCATGGCGATGATCCATTCCTTGATGCCGCCCTCCGTGACCAGGCGGAGCAGGCGCCCTTCGCTGCCGTCGTCGCTGTTGGTCGTGCGCGCCACAACCGTGACAGGGCTGGAGATCCATTCGTCGGTGATGGGGCGGTCCGCGGCGTCGCTCTCCGCGTCGTCCTGATCGGCGGCGGTACGCTTGAAGCTATGCCAGTACACCCCGGGGCGCAGCTTGCGGCCGTTCTCGTTGGTTACCCAGTGCTCGTATACCGCCCAGCAGGGACGCGCTGGCGCAATGGTGGCGGCTTCCGGACGAAGGGTGATCACGTTGGCGTCAGGCTTGGCCATTGGCGAGTTTCCAGTTTGCAAGGTCGTTGAAGTCAGTCAGGGATTCAGGTGCGTTGTCTGGCCAGTCGGGGAAAGCGACCTCACCACCCACGGCTGCGGCTGCGGCGTTTGCAGCGGCGCGTCCTGGGTTGCCATCGGTGAGCCGATCATCGTCGCCAGCAACGACAATTGGCTGGGCTGGGTAGCGGGAGCGGAGACCCATTGCGGCCGGCATCAAGTTGCCCGCGTTCATGGCTGCGGCCACCGCGTATCCACCGTGCTGATGGAGGCTGGCGCCGGTCGCCCACCCTTCGCAGATACAAAGCACCGCGCCGGGCTGGATGATGCCCAGCGGGGAATAGGTGCCCTTGATCCGCCCGCCGAAGAGAAAGCGCTTGCCGCCGTCCGGTGCGATGCGTTGTAGGTTGACCAGTCGACCGTCGAGGTACAGCGGAACGAGCAAGTCAGCCCCGCGCTGGCGCAAGCCGTAGGAGCGAACACCCTTCGCCACCAGATACGGATGGTCGGGTGATGCGCGCCGCGCGTTGCGCCACCAATGATTCGCTCTTGCCGCCGCCCGCGCATGGCGCTGGCGCTGTTCCGCTTCACGCTGGCGTCTGGCCAGTTCGATTCGCTCGCGGATCTGCGCGGCTTCGCGGGCGTCCACCGGCTCGCGG
The DNA here is from genome assembly GCF_058245595.1 of Pseudomonas sp. UF-293. NCBI lineage: Bacteria > Pseudomonadati > Pseudomonadota > Gammaproteobacteria > Pseudomonadales > Pseudomonadaceae > Pseudomonas > Pseudomonas sp. UF-293. The sequence continues at coordinate 38,256 of NZ_JBSICA010000019.1, forward strand.
CTACACCAGGTGCTGGTGGTGCCGTCCTTCCAGCTTCCGAAAGCCCCGGATGCGATGTTGTCCAGATACAGCACATACCAACCGTTTTGGCTGCCGGGCTTATCGCTTGGGACGTGAAACCGGTGAATGGCACCGTCTGGATCTGGAAGCCAATCCAAAGGGCCATAGGCGGCCTGGAGCGCGTCGCGGAAAAGGATCGTCGCATCTGTCATGCCGCGCCCTCCGGTTCATAGCGCGCCAGCACCACCCCGATCTGCTTAACGACCGCATCCGTTTGCTTGCGGCTATGGTCGTCGGCGGCGCTGTCGCGCAGCGTCACCAGATCGCTAAAAGCGCACAGCAACAGCGACCGGCCGTAGTCGTCCATGTGGGCCGGCTCGCTCTCGCGCCCGGAAGTGGCGTGCGGGTCGAACTGAATTACGTCACCCATGGCTGGCGCTCCCTGCGAAGGCGCGGCAGATCCTGCCGTTGTTCAGTGCGTGCCAGTGGGTGAAATCGTCGATGGAATCGACCAGACACGCAGTGACCTGGGCGTCGGCGCTACGCATAACTACACGCCCGCACTCGGCGTCGGCTTCGGTCAGGAACGGACCGAGCAGCGCTTTTGGCGCCTTCGGATGGGTCACATAAAACAGCTCGTTGGCTTTCTTCAGGCAAGCCGATCCCGTCGACGCTGATGCGCCGTTTTGAAGTTTCATGGTCTTAACCCTTTATCGAATCAGCGTTTCGCGCCGAGTGCGCGTCGTTCGTCTGCGTCCGGCGTGCCCGTTCTGCAGCCATAAATCCAAGCCCTTCATTCGCCTTTTTTAGCGCGGCCTTGTCGTCGACCTGGGAAAGCCGCAATCGCGAGCCAACAGCCGACGCCTCGGTGAACTTGCCGATCTCTGCCATGAACCCCATGACTTGCGCCTTGAGCGTTTCCAGCTCCTCGGGGGACGCCTGGCTGGCGCGGTCGATCCACGAAGCGGCGATGTATTTGAGGTGGTCGCCATCAACTCGCTGGGCGTAATTGCTCATGTGTTTCAAGGCGATCAGCGCCAGCGCTCCGCCGGTTGCCCAGCCACCGCTATAACCACCGATCAAGGGAACATCCCAGTACCCGATGCGCCCCATCGGGTCGGTGTAGACGGTGTTGCCGACGTAGGGGAGGCGGTGAGCCGGAAGGGTTCGGCGGCGTTTGAGCATCATTGGCTGAATCATTGGGACGCCTCCTGTTCGGCGATGACATCGCCGAGGAGATCGGCCCAAGCCATGGCTGTGTGCTGTGCGAACACAGCCGTCACGCGAGCCACAAGGATGTGAGTCGAGGGCGAGGCGATCAGCGCCAACGACATCGCCAGAAGTACCAGAATGTCCTGTGCATCCCGCAGATCGTCGACCACGCCTGTGTTGGTCTGGGGTGTGCCAGTCATGCCGCACCTCCGAGGCTCGACAGATTGTCACTCAGCAGCTCGAACGACTGCTCAACATCCCCAAGATGCGTTTCCGCCAGGTACACGCCGAGGTTCGACAGACCGGGAACGTTCTTCCCATCGGAGTGTTTTTGGTCGTCACGAATGGCGGTCATCAGGGCCAGCATCCAGTCGCTGAACTCGCGGCAGCAATCGAGCTGGAAAAGTGCCTCTTGGGCCACCTGCTGGCAGTTGTCGGCTTTCGATCTGGTCGTCATTGCGCACCCCCTTCGCCCATTTCGGTGCGCTTACCTACCACGCCGTGCGAGGCGCCCAGATAACGATGGCGCCAGCAAAAATTACCGCTGAAGGTGCGAATCTGTTCGACATGGCGGGCGATATCACACGCCAGGTCATTGTCATAGCCACCCAAGGCGGGGATGACGAACGTCAGCAGGATCTTCTCCAGCTTCTGATGTTCTTCTCTGGCGAAATTCATGGAGCACATATCGCGGGCGTCTATAACCGCCTCGCGCAGCACTTCCCCTTCGATCGCATCATTACCGAGGAGACATAGTTCGCGGGTCATTGCGCACCCCCGGCACTCTCGAGGGCGCGGACAATGGCCATTTGGGCGTTATAACGGGCGAGGCGGGTGGATAGGGAAGAGTTTGCGCGGAGTGCGCTCAAGGCCATGCGGCGGTGAGCGAGTGCGCGGATTTTGGACGGAATGAGGGCTGGCATCTGTGAAGCTCCTTCTGCTGATGAGGAGCTGCCACGATCCTTCCTACGGGATTGGGTGGCAGCCGTGCGCGGGGTAGGAATACCGGGGCAAAAGGGACCCGGCCAGGCCGAAGCCTGCCCGCACACAGCCGCCATAACACGGAACTGCAAGCGAAAAAAAACGCCTGCAGAAGTGATCTGGGCGCTGATGCGCCTTTTGCTAATCGGGTTCCTACGCCCGGTCGCTGAATTTGCAGCGACTGGCGAACCATACCGACGAGGACGACTGCTGGCAAGAAGACTTATCGACCGTTCATCGCAGAACATTAGTGGCGCGTTCATGCCGCCGCCTGCCTGCGGGATGCGCCCGTCTTCTCAAGCATGGCCAGGACGTTGTGGCCGCGCTTGTGTTCGGAGGCCGGCAGACTGTAGCGGGTCACCAGGCAAGGCAGGCCCCAATGGTTCGGAACGCGCTCCATCAGGCGGTTGAAGTTCAGCCCGTAGCCGTTGGCCAGACTGCTGATGGTCGAGTGAAGGCAGTGGTCGCCCAAGCGCTCGGCCTCGAAGCGGTTTAGGCTCAGGTCTTTGAGGAAGTGGCCCAGGACGCGACTGATCTTTGTCGGTGCTTTCCCGGTGCTGGTGGTAATATCGGCTTGAGATTTTTCCGGGCTGGCCTTTTTGGGTTGGCCTTTTTTTTGGTCGTTCATTTATGCGGCCTCTCCACGCAGGGCGATGCGCTGGCGCACCCATGCCTGGACCTCGGCCAGCACGAAGCCCACCGGCGAGCCGCGCGACTTACTGTTGCTCAGCGGCACCGGGCGGGGAAAGGTCGGATCGTCTTTGAGGCGTTTGTACACGGTGGGGCGGGCGAGGCCGGTGATGGCCTCAAGGTCCGGCATGCGAATCAGGGTGATCGCCGGATCAAAGTTCTGCGCTGCGCCGGCAGATGGCTGGTGTGGAGTATGGATAGTGTGCATTTTGCGCTTCCCGTAATAGCTGGAGATGACGGGAGACAGGTTCGCAATTCGCCAGCGCCTTGAGCACGACAAAGCGCCGCTATTTCAGCTGGTGTTCTTGCGCGGGAAGTTGAAGCTTTTGGTCTCCTTTAATGTCGCCAGAACATGGTCGAAATCGAGGCCTCTTTTGTCGGCGATCCGTTTCGCCGCGATCTCTCGATGAGCGTCAAGCTCACTTTTGGCCAAGCGCTCGATGGTTCTCATCTCCAAGGGCCGATCCACAAACGACAGGCCCATCAGATGGAATACCGCCTTTTTATGGAACGAGTGGAACGTTTCTTGATTAATCCTCAGCAGATCCGTGGCGAAAAGTCGGGTAGGCAAGTCGGCATCGTTTCTCCTACTTGCAGGCGCTGCTATGTCGTAGCACGACTCCAGGTCATGCAAAGCTGATTTTGTCCTGATGCTATAAGCGAGACTCTTCCGCAGGCTTTGGGGCAACCACTCAGTGCTGATCACGTCCTCGAATTCAGCGATCAGGTCTTTGAGCCGGCGTATTGTTGATGGCCCCTCGATTGCCGTTCGATGCCCTACACCGCTGATGTATCGGTGAGACGCCAACGCGACGCGAGAAACGTACTGTAGATAGTGGCAAGGGAGGCGGGCGATCTTCAGAGCAATGTAGCTCGCACTGGCGTACTTCTCGGCCCTGAATTTCGGCACCCAGCGCTCCAGCTCGCGGAGGATCGGCTCCTCCCAGTGGTCTTCTGCCACCTTCTGGTAGCCCAGCGATTTAAATGCCATAGCGAACGCTGGCTCAGACTCCAACCATTCCAGGGTTCTCTTCGGCTCGCCTTCGATGAGCGCGCTGTATTTTTCTTGGATGAGTGCCGCGCAAATGGATGCCACGCCGGGAAGGTCTGTATCACGAAACCCGTCGAATGCCAGCTTATCGATCTCGAAAGTGATTGCTTTAGACGCCTCTTCAATGAGGCGGTCAGCGACCAATGAAAGGTCGTAGAAGCTTTCTGGTGTAGGAGTTACCGTCAATTGAATGCCCTCCGGCATTGCTCATCAGATTGACCAGCCAGGCGGGTGAGTGCCCGCTTTTCGCCCCGTCGGGCTAGGCTGGTCAAAACGCATGTACTGCCCGTGTACTGTGTATCTGAACAGTGTATGTAACAGTCTATAGCTGTCTACGCCAAGGGTAGAGAAAAGTCAGGCGCGTTTGCCAAAGTGCCCTTGGATCACCGTACCGCCAGCCAAGCCGTCAAGGTAGTTCGCATACCATTGCATCATCACTGTGCGCTGCGGCAGATACTTGGCTTTGTTGTAAATGCCAGCCACGCCAGGCTTCTTGTGGGAGAGCTGGGCCTCAATGTGGTTCTCATCGAACCCGTTTTCATTGAGGATCGTCGACGCGATGTGTCGGAACCCGTGCCCGGTCTGACGCCCCTCATACCCCATTCGCCGCAATGCCATCAGGAACACCGTGTCGCTGCGGGGCTTCGTGCGGTCGCTGCGCCCGGGGAAAAGCAGGGGATTGCCACCGGTGTACTTGCGCAACTCTTCCAGCGCCTCGATCGCTTGAGTGGAGAGGGGGACCAGATGTTCCAATCCCTTTTTCCGCCCCTTCCTATTCACCGGGACGGTCCAGATCTTTTTATCAAGGTCGAACTCTGACCACTCCGCCTCGCGCAGCTCGCTGGGGCGCACGGCAAACAGGCTCAGCAAGCGCAGGCCGAGGCGGACATCGTGGGCATGTGGATATGCGGCAATCGCGCGGATCAGGCCGGGCAACTCGTCTTGCGTTACGTGGGCGTAGTTCTCGGCCTTGCCTGACTGGAGATACTTCTGCAGGCCTTCCAGCGGATTGTGCGTCGCGCGACCAGTAACCCGGGCCAAGTCGTAAACGTCGCGGCAGTAGGAGCGAACCCGGCTCATTTGCTCAAGGATTCCTTTCTGCTCCATGCCGCGCAGGAACTCCATCCATTCAAGTGGGGTGATATCCACGAACTGGCGCTTGCCGAACACGGGGAAGACATGACGCTCCAGGGCGCCGATGATCCGCTTCGCCGTGCCGGCGTCCCAGTTGGTCAGGCGTGACGCGTACCACTCACGCGCCAATGGCTCGAATGTCTCGCCGGCGATATCCCGATCTGCCTTTCTGCGAGCCTGTTTCGTGACGATGGGGTTTTTGCCGTCGGCGGCATCGGTGCGTAGTTCGGCAGCTTTCTGCCTGGCGGCCGATCCGCTCACCTCTGGGTAACCGCCGAGCCCGAGCCACGACCATTTGCCGTCTGGCTTCTTGTAACGGAGCTGCCAAGACTTTTGCCCGTCAGGCTTCACGCGAAAATAAAGGCCGCTCCCGTCGAGCTCGCGATACTCCTTGGCGTCAGGCTCAAGGCCGGCCAATGCGGTATCGGAAAGGGGGCGACGTTTTATCTCGGAGCGCTTCATTTGGGCTTGTATCCCCTCGGTTCAATTATTTGTCGAGGATACACAGAGGGATACACGGAGGGAAGGTATAGAGGGATACAGGGAGAGATAGCCAGAAACAAGAAAGCCCGCACTAGGCGGGCTTCTTGAGGTTGTTTAGAGACTCATAGAGACATCTGTAAACAGGTACTTGGTGGCTACACAGGGACTTGAACCCCGGACCCCAGCATTATGAATGCTATGCTCTAACCAACTGAGCTATGTAGCCAAGTGGCGCGCATTATTCCCCTGAAATGGCAAAGCGTCAAGCGTAAATCGAAAATATTTCTTCCTGTTTTCAACTGCTTATCCTCCAGCCCCGAAAATCGGGGGCGGGAGGGCGTCAGCGCAGTTGGAATCTGGCGGTATTGGCGCTCAGGGCTTCGCTACCCTGGCTCAAGGTGTCCGCCGCGAGGTTCACCGCGCGTGCGCCTTCAAGCAAACGCACCGCCGCTTGATCGACCTGCTGGATATTGCCGCTGACTTCGTCGGCGGTGCTGGCCTGTTCTTCCACAGCTGTGGCGATTTGCGCCAGGGTGTCGGTGACGCTCTGTACGGCGCTGGCGATTTCTCCCAGGCGTTCGCCGAGTCCGGTGACCGCCTCGGCATCCGATTGCGCCTGGCCGCAGGCGGCTTCCATCAGGCTCACCGCTTCGTTGACCGTGGCACGCAGGCTGTCGACGGTGCCGGCGATCTGCGCGGTGGACGATTGCGTGCGTTGCGAGAGGCTGCGCACCTCGTCGGCGACCACGGCGAAACCGCGACCCTGTTCGCCGGCGCGGGCGGCTTCGATGGCGGCGTTGAGTGCGAGCAGGTTGGTCTGCTCGGCGACGCCGCGAATGGTGTCCACGACCAGTTGAATCTGCTGGCCTTGCTCGCTGACCCGGCCGAGCGCGGCGGCGGTGTCGTTCAGGCGCTGATTGAGCTGCTGAATGCTGGCCGTGGTGCGCTGGCTGTCGCGGCTGCTGTCGGCGGCGATGCGCCGAGTGTGCTGGGCGCTGCCGGAGGCCTGTTCGCAACTCTGCGCGACGCCTTGCGAGGTGGCGGCCAATTGCGTGGCGGCAGCGGCGATCTGGCTGATCTGCAACTGCTGCGCCTCGACTTCACTGAGGGCGCCGCTGGAGTGTTGGTTGAGGCTGCGTACCGCGTTGCTCAACTGCGAGGTCTCGTGGTCGACGCCGAGCATGCTGCTGCGCAATTGCACCACGGCGACGTTGAGCGCGGTGCTGATCGCTGCCAGCTCATCGCGCCCCACCACTGGCACTTGCAGGCTCAGGTTACCGTCGCGCAAAGCCTCAGCGAGCAAGGTGATGCCGCTGGCACTGCGGCGGATCGAGGCTTGCAGGCAAACGAACAGATACAGCGCGGCCAACAGCAGGCAACCGAAGATTGCGGCGACAAGGATGAACTGGCGGATCGCCGAGCTGTAATACGCATCGAGCCGCTGATCCAGCGCCACCAATGATTGCTGGCGCAGGGAAGCGAGGTCGGTGAGCAGCGCGTCGAGGCTGCGTTCGAAGTCTTCCGGCTTGAGGTTGATGCTGCCGCCAAACACACCGTCGTCGAGGACTTTCAGGCCGCTGTCGAGGTGTTTCAGGCTGTCGTGATACTGACCGGCCCAGGCTTGCAGCTCAGCTGGCAGACGCGCCTCCAGCAGGCCGGCGGTTTTCACCAGTTGCTCGCGGGCGTCCCCGATGCGACTGCGCAGGTCGCGCAACTGCAAGCGGCTCTGCAGGGTGAACTGCCCGGAGACCACCGAAGCCTGGCCGACTGCGGCGAGACGGCCGACCCGCTCGATCAGGTCCGGTGCGTGTTGCGTGGAAATCTGCGTCAGCAAGTAGGTTTCCAGCCACGGCGCGAGGGTCAGGCGATTGTCCATGACGATCTGCTCGCGCAACGCTTGCAGCGCGCCCAGGGCATTGGTGAAACGGTCATAGCCGTCCGGCCACCAGCCGACGCTGCTGAGACTTTTCGAATCCAGACCATTGAGCGCGGTTTGCAGCGCCTGAAAGCGTTCGAGGATTGCGCCGTCGGCGCCTTGCTGATTGAGGGCATTGCCCAGCTCCGTGGTGGCTTGCAGCACCGCCGGTTGCACACTGTCGAAGGCCGCCATTGCGGCGAGGGTGGCCGGTGTCGGCTGGCGATTGGTCTCGGTGGCGCGCCAGCGGGCGGCGCGGTCGCGTTGCGCGGCGAGCAGGTTGTCCAGCGCATCCAGCGCGAGCAATTGACGTACTCCGGCACGTTCGCCGGAGATCAGGTTGAGCTTCTCGCGGTAGTCATGGCCGATCATCAACAGGCTGCCGGCCAACGGCAGAATGAACAGCAGAAACAACAATTGGAATTTACCCGCGAAGCCAAACCGCCCCAGCAATTTGATCCCCGGTGAAAGGAAAGCCTGCATGCCTCATGACTCCTCTGGACACCACGCACCATTGGCGTGCATCGCAGTCGTGTGACCTTGATGTTGTGCCCTGCTAAAAGGCCTCGAAAGTTCACCCACGCCCGCTCTGTAGGCCGGCTCTGTAGCGAAACTTCCCATTGTCGAGCGCCTTTGTAAGGCGATCGCGTTCAAGGGCAGAATCAAGGCAAGATTCAGACCATGGCGTTGAGCTATCACCTTCGCCACCATCGACCCCCTGTAGGAGCTGCCGAAGGCTGCGATCTTTTGACTTTGATGCTTAAAAGCAAGATCGAAAGATCGCAGCCTTCGGCAGCTCCTACGCAGGGTGAAGAGTCGTGAATAACTTAGTTAGCTGGCTAAGGGGATAGCGCTGGCGCACCGAAAAATGGCACATTGGCGCACCTGCCTGCGGGCACCCATCTGCTGTCCGGAAATTTCCATGGCTATCAGCAACGTTCAGACCGCCGCTGCCTCGGCGACCGCTGCTCCGCAAAGCAGCCCCTTGGTGATGCGCATCATCGGCGCGGTGGCGCTGGCGCATTTGATCAACGACCTGATCCAGTCGGTGCTGCCGTCGATCTACCCGATGCTCAAAGCCAACTATGGCCTGACGTTCACTCAGGTCGGCCTCATCACCTTGACCTTTCAGTTGACCGCGTCGCTGTTGCAGCCGTGGGTCGGTTATCACACTGATCGTCACCCGAAACCGTGGCTGTTGCCGGCGGGCACCGTGTGTACCTTGATTGGCATTCTGATGATGTCGGTGGTCGGCAGCTTCCCATTGATTCTGCTGGCGGCGGCGCTGATTGGTATCGGCTCGTCGACCTTTCACCCGGAAGCCTCGCGTGTTGCGCGACTGGCCTCGGGTGGGCGCTTTGGTCTGGCGCAATCGACCTTCCAGGTCGGCGGCAATGCCGGTTCCGCGTTCGGCCCGCTGCTGGCGGCGGCGATCATCATTCCCTTCGGCCAGGGCAATGTGGCGTGGTTCGGTCTGTTCGCAGTGTTTGCACTGTTCGTGCTGTACCGCATCAGCCGCTGGTACGCCAATCACCTCAACCTGTTCAAGCTCAAGGCCGGCCAGGCGGCGACTCATGGCTTGTCAAAGGGCAGGGTGACCAGTGCGCTGGTGGTGCTGGGGTTGCTGGTGTTCTCCAAATATTTCTACATGGCCAGTTTCACCAGCTACTTCACCTTCTACCTGATCGAGAAGTTCGACCTGTCGGTGGCCAGCTCGCAGCTGCACTTGTTCCTTTTCCTGGGCGCGGTGGCGGCGGGGACGTTCTTCGGCGGGCCGATTGGCGACAAGATCGGGCGCAAGGCTGTGATCTGGTTTTCGATCCTCGGCGTAGCGCCTTTCACCCTGATCCTGCCGCATGTCGATCTGTTCTGGACCAGCATTCTCAGCGTGGTGATTGGTTTTATTCTCGCTTCGGCATTCTCGGCGATCGTGGTGTACGCGCAGGAACTGGTGCCGGGCAATGTCGGGATGATTGCCGGGATTTTCTTTGGCCTGATGTTTGGTTTCGGCGGGATTGGCGCGGCGCTGCTCGGACATCTGGCGGATGTGCACGGGATTGAGTACGTGTATTTCCTTTGCTCGTTCTTGCCGTTGTTTGGTGTGTTGGCGATCTTTTTGCCGCGTACCAAAAAGGCCTGAACAGACGAATCGAACTGTGGGAGCGAGCCTGCTCGCGAATGGGTGTGTCAGTTGACGAATGCTCAGCTGACACGACGCCTTCGCGAGCAAGCCCGCTCCCACAGGTACAGTGTCAGATCGCAAACACAAAAAAGCCGCGTATCAAACGCGGCTTTTTCTTGGGCGTAACGCTTACACGTTGAAACGGAAGTGCATCACGTCGCCGTCCTTGACGATGTAATCCTTGCCTTCCAGGCGCCACTTGCCGGCTTCTTTGGTGCCGGCTTCGCCCTTGTACTGGATGAAGTCGTTGTAGGCGATCACTTCGGCGCGGATGAAGCCTTTTTCGAAGTCGGTGTGGATCACGCCAGCGGCCTGTGGTGCGGTGGCACCGACCTTGACGGTCCAGGCGCGGACTTCTTCGACACCAGCGGTGAAGTAGGTCTGCAGATGGAGCATTTCGTAGCCGGCGCGGATCACACGGTTCAGGCCAGGCTCTTCCAGGCCCAGGGCCTCGAGGAACATGTTTTTTTCTTCGCCATCATCGAGCTCGGCGATTTCCGCTTCGATCTTGTTGCACACCGGAACGACCATGGCGCCTTCTTCTTCAGCGATAGCCTTGACCACGTCCAGGTGCGGGTTGTTCTCGAAACCGTCTTCAGCGACGTTGGCGATGTACATGACCGGTTTGGTGGTCAGCAGGTGGAAGCCCTTGATCACGGCTTTCTCATCCGCGCTCATGTTCTTCATCAGGCTGCGCGCCGGCTTGGCTTCGGTGAAGTGCGCGATCAGTTGCTCGAGCAGAGCCTTCTGAACGACGGCGTCCTTGTCACCGCCCTTGGCGTTGCGCGCGACTTTCTGCAGTTGCTTCTCGCAGCTGTCGAGGTCGGCGAAGATCAGCTCCAGGTCGATGATTTCGATGTCGCGTTTCGGGTCGACGCTGTTCGACACGTGGATCACGTTGTCGTCTTCGAAGCAGCGCACCACGTGAGCGATAGCGTCGGTTTCGCGGATGTTGGCAAGGAACTTGTTGCCCAGGCCTTCACCTTTCGAGGCGCCAGCGACGAGGCCGGCGATGTCGACGAATTCCATGGTGGTCGGCAGGATGCGCTTCGGATTGACGATGGCCGCCAGAGCTTCCAGACGCGGATCCGGCATCGGCACGATGCCGCTGTTCGGCTCAATGGTGCAGAAGGGGAAGTTCTCGGCCGCGATACCGGATTTGGTCAGGGCGTTGAACAGGGTGGACTTGCCGACGTTAGGCAGGCCGACGATGCCGCAATTGAATCCCATGGTGTTTCCCCTCGGGTAAAAGTCAGGCCTTCTGGCTGTGCAGGTTTTTCATCGCGCGGTTCCATTCCCCGGCGAGGATATCCGGCAGCACGCCGAGGGCAAAGTCGATGCTGGCATCGAGTTTTTCCTGTTCGGCGCGTGGCGCACGACCCAGGACGAAATTTGAAACCATACTGGCAACGCCCGGGTGGCCGATGCCAAGCCGCAGGCGGTAGAACGTATTCTGATTGCCCAGTTGCGCAATGATGTCGCGCAACCCGTTGTGACCGCCATGGCCGCCGCCCTGCTTGAGCTTGGCAACGCCCGGAGGCAGATCGAGTTCGTCATGCGCCACGAGGATTTCTTCAGGCTTGATGCGGAAGAAACCGGCGAGTGCCGCCACGGCCTGGCCGCTGCGGTTCATGTAGGTGGTGGGAATCAGCAGACGAACATCCTGACCCTGATGCGAATAGCGCCCGGTCAGGCCGAAATATTTGCGATCGGCCACGAGATTCACATTCTGTGCGTGGGCGATGCGCTCAACAAAAAGGGCCCCTGCGTTATGCCGGGTCTGTTCGTATTCAGCGCCTGGATTTCCCAGGCCAACGATCAGTTTGATGGCAGTCACGATAGGGGCCCTTCCTTGGAGTGGTGGATAACATCGCCGCGATCGGGGAAAGCGGCGAAAGTGGACGAAAAATGCTCATTTACCATGGATGTAAACTCCGCGTTCTCGCCCGCTTTCTCGCTACGTTCCAGTCCGCGATGTTACTTGCTCACTCCGGCATGGCAGAGTGAATTACTCTGCTGCGCCTTCTTCAGCTTCTGGAGCAACGCGTGGAGCGTGTACGTTTGCAACAGCTTTGTCGTCACCGTGAGCCAGTGCAACGAACTCAACGCCTTTAGGGGCTTTGAGGTCGGACAGGTGAACGATTGCGCCGATTTCCAGAGCCGACAGGTCGACTTCGATGAACTCAGGCAGATCTTTCGGCAGGCAAGTTACTTCGATTTCGTTCAGGACGTGCGAGATCTCGCCGCCTTTCTTGATCGGAGCTTCTTCACCAACAAAGTGCACAGGCACGATAGCGGTCAGTTTCTGGCCGGCTACGACGCGTACGAAGTCAGCGTGCATAACGTGACCCTTGGACGGGTGACGTTGCAGAGCTTTGATGATGACGTTCTGCTTTTTGCCGCCAACGTTCAGTTCGATAACGTGGCTGTAGGCAGCATCGTTTTCGAGCAGTTTGGCAACTTCTTTGGCCAGCATGCTGATGGATTCAGGGGCTTTTTCGCCACCGTAAACAACAGCTGGAACCAGAGCGGCGAGACGACGCAGGCGGCGGCTCGCACCTTTCCCCAGGTCGGAACGCACTTCAGCATTCAGAGTAAAATCGTTCATTTTGTATCTCCAAAATAGCCATGACCGAGTGGCGTTTGCGACCAGCGCCGAACACGGTATGGGCAAAAAAGCCCCGCCCCGACAGGAATGCCGGGGCGGGGCGCTTTTCGTCAACGAGACATTTCGCGAAGGGCAGGGCCCTTAACGGAACATCGCGCTGATCGATTCTTCATTGCTGATGCGGCGAACCGCTTCGGCAACAACCGGTGCGATATCCAGTTGACGGATACGTGCACAGGCTTGTGCTGCAGCGGACAGCGGGATGGTGTTAGTGACCACCAGCTCGTCCAGCACGGAATTTTCGATATTCTCGATGGCCCGGCCCGACAGCACAGGGTGTGTGCAGTAGGCAAAGACCTTGGCTGCGCCATGCTCTTTCAGGGCCTTGGCCGCATGGCACAGGGTGCCGGCGGTATCGACCATGTCATCGACGAGAATACAGGTACGCCCTTCGACATCACCGATGATATGCATCACTTCAGAGTGATTGGCTTTCTCACGGCGTTTGTCGATGATCCCGAGATCGACGCCCAGCGACTTGGCAACAGCCCGTGCACGCACGACGCCACCAATGTCCGGGGACACGATCATCAGGTTTTCGAAGCGCTGATCTTCAATGTCATCCACCAGAACCGGGGAGCCGTAGATGTTATCTACCGGAATATCGAAGAAGCCCTGAATCTGGTCAGCATGCAGATCAACCGTGAGAACACGGTCGATGCCGACTACGGTAAGCATGTCAGCGACGACTTTCGCGCTGATAGCCACACGTGCGGAACGCGGACGGCGATCCTGACGGGCATAACCAAAATAAGGAATAACAGCAGTGATACGAGTAGCTGAGGAGCGGCGGAAGGCATCAGCCATCACTACCAGTTCCATCAGGTTATCGTTGGTCGGAGCGCAAGTCGGCTGAATAATGAAGACGTCTTTACCGCGAACGTTTTCATTGATCTCGGCTGTGATTTCGCCGTCGGAAAACTTGCCGACAGAGATGTCACCGAGAGGGATATGCAGCTGACGTACGACACGCCGAGCCAGATCGGGGTTGGCATTCCCCGTAAAGACCATCATCTTGGACACGCGCAGTACCTAGAGGCTGAGGGTAACCTGGATGAGTAGAGAAAATGGCAGGGGCGGCTGGATTCGAACCAACGCATGGCAGGATCAAAACCTGCTGCCTTACCGCTTGGCGACGCCCCTGTATCTGTTGCTTTCAAGTGCCGGGCACTTGATTCCTTTAGAGCAGACTCTGCAGCTTGCGATGCAACATCGAAACGTTGCTTCCTTTCGCTACAAACCCTGTAAGGGTCTCTGTCAGAAGGGCCGAGACTTTATCAGCTTCAGCTTTGCTTGGGAAGCCCCCAAACACACAACTTCCAGTTCCGGTGAGCTTTGCTTCGGTAAATTTACCTAACAAATCCAATGCGTTACGTACCTCTGGATAACGCCTTGCTACCACCGGCAAGCAGTCATTTCGACTGTTTCCCTCGGGAACGGGGCGCACTTTAATGGGCGGTGTGTTACGTGTCAACAAAGGATCGGAAAAAATTTCTGCCGTACTAACAGCGACTTGCGGCACGAGCACCAGATACCACGGTTCTTCGGGTTCGACCGGGGTCAATTTCTCGCCGACGCCCTCGGCAAACGCCGCATGGCCACGGACGAACACCGGTACGTCGGCACCGAGTGACAAGCCCAGTTCCGCCAGACGATCTTCATCCCAGCCCAGTTGCCACAAATGGTTGAGCCCGAGCAAAGTCGTGGCCGCATTCGAACTGCCGCCACCGATGCCGCCGCCCATGGGCAGCACTTTGTCGATCCAGATGTCGATACCGAGCGAGCAGCCGGATTGTTGCTGCAACATCTTCGCTGCGCGCACGATCAGGTTGCTGTCGTGAGGCACGCCGGCGAATTCGGTGTGCAACTGGATGGCGCCGTCATCGCGCACGGCGAAAGTGATTTCATCGCCGTAATCGAGGAACTGAAACAGCGTCTGCAATTCGTGATAACCGTCTTCACGGCGACCAAGAATGTGCAGCATCAAGTTGAGTTTGGCCGGCGAGGGCAGGGTCAGGCGTGCGGCGGTCATGCGTTATTGCCCCAACTTGCGCGGTTGCCAGGTTTTGATTACCAGTGTCACGTCAAGGTCGGTGCCGTGCAGCTTGATGCGCTCGGGCAGCCAGTAACCATTCTGTTCGGTGTAGGCGGTGTATTCGACTTTCCAGCCGTCCTGCTCAAGGCTGGCCAGACGGCTGTCGGCGTCGAGGTTTAAGCGACTTTTGCTTTCCGGAGCCGGCAGGCCGCGAACCCACCAGGCCAGATTGGATACCGGCAATTTCCAGCCGAGCTGTTCTTCGAGCAGCGCTTCGGGAGATTGCGATTCGTAGCGGCCCTGGTTGGCGACTTCCAGCGACACCTTGCCCGGGCGCCCGGTCAGGCGTGCCGCGCCACGACCCAGCGGGCCGGACAGACGAATGTCGTAGTAGTCCTGGCGCTGCAGCCAGAACAGCGTGCCGCTGCCTGAATCTTTCGGTGCGCGGATGCCGATCTTGCCGTCGATCTGCCAGCCGTCGAGGCCGGTCAGTTGCTGTTTGTTCGCTGCCCATTGAGCCGGGCTGCCGTGGCCCTCGACCGATTCGCGAGTGCCGAAACCCGAGCAACCGGCGAGCAGGGCGATGAAGCTGAAAACAATAACGTGGCGCAAAAACATGGGTTAAAGAGTCTCGGATCCGGTCAGGCGCTTGATGGTGCTGCGCAGAATGGTGCTGTCGGGCTGATCCTTGAGGAACTTGCCCCACACTTGTTTGGCTTCGCGTTGATTGCCCTTGGCCCAGAGGACTTCGCCAAGGTGCGCGGCGACTTCGTGGTCAGGGAAACGCTCGAGCGCCTGGCGCAGGTACTTCTCCGCGTCGTCCAGATTGCCCAGGCGATAGTTCACCCAGCCTAGGCTGTCGAGAACTGCCGGGTCTTCCGGATTGATCTGGTGAGCCTGCTCGATCAGGGTTTTCGCTTCGGCGTAACGGGTAGTGCGGTCGGACAGGGTGTAGCCCAGCGCATTCAGCGCCATGGCATTGTCCGGATCGCGCTTGATGATCAGACGCAGGTCTTTTTCCATCTGCGCCAGGTCATTGCGCTTCTCCGCGAGCATGGCGCGGGTGTAAAGCAGATTGAGATCGTCCGGATATTTCTGCAACGCTTGTTGCAGAACTTTCCAGGCCTTGTCGTCCTGTTTGTTGGCCGACAGGCTTTCCGATTCGATCAGGTACAGCTGAATCGCGTAATCGGGCTGCTCGTCGCGCTCGGCCGCCAGTTTGCTCTGCGCTTCGGCGGTCTTGCCATTGCTCATCAGGATATCGGCCTGACGCAGCTGTGCCGGCAGATAGTCATTGCCCGGGCCGACCTGTGCGTACTCGATGAGCGCGCCTTGCGGGTCGTTGCGTTCTTCGGCAATCCGGCCGAGGTTCAGGTGCGCCGAATCGACATGGCTTTCGCGGGCGATCAGGTCTTCCAGATAACCCTTGGCTTCATCCCACGCCTTGGCTTCCAGGCACACCAGCGCCAATGAGTAACGAAGTTCGTCATCTTCGGGGTATTGCTGAACCAGTGTGGAGAACTCGGCCTTGGCGTCGTCCATGCGGTCCTGCTCGACCAGCATGCGCGCGTAAGTCAGGCGCAGGCGTTTGTCTTCCGGGTACTTCTTGATGTTTTTCTGCAGCAGCGGCAGTGCTTCGTCGCCACGGTTGAGCAACTGAAGCAGGCGCGCGCGCAGCAGGATCGGAGCGATCTCGCCATCTTCCGGCGGATTGTCTTCAAGCAGAGTCAGCGCACCTTGATTGTCGCCGTCCTGCTGCAACAGCAGGGCCTTGCCGAAAATCAGCTGATTGTTGTTCGGGTGGCGCTCAAGCAAACGGTCGAAGCTTTTCATCAGACCGTTGCGGGTTTCCTGATCGGTGTCGGCGGCCGACAGCGCGAGGAAATCGAAATGGGTATCGCCCTTGCCCTGCAGGACCTTCTCCATGTAGACCATGGAGTCGTCGTAGCGCCCGGCGCGGGCCAGTTGCACGGCGGCGGCGCGTTGCGCTTCGAGATCGTCCGGAGCATTGCGGGCCCAGATCAGCGCGGTGTCGAGGGCCGGTTGATCGGCGCCCAGATACTCGGCGATGCGAAAAGCACGCTCGGAGACGCCCGGATCCTGGGTGTTGATCGCCTGGGTCACGTAGTTATCCAGGGCAATGTCGAAGCGATTGCGCTGGCCGGCGAGTTCGGCGCTCAGCAGGCTGAACACGGTTTCCTCGCTGAAGGAGCTGTAAACCTTGGGCTTTTCAGGCGCGGGCGTGGTGTCTTCGGCCGGCGGGGTGCCGTCCGGCGCAACGGGCGCCATGGCCTGGCAGCCGCTGAGGAAGACAAAAGCGAGGAGCAACGCGGAAGATCTATTCATATAGGAAGAGGACGACTAACCTGCGGTCGGATCATCATGACACAAGCCTTCGGCCAAACATAACCGAGACTCAATTGTGGCCATTATAGGGGCTGACAATTGGGACAATAGTCAGCGGTAGTTGTTCTGAATCTTTCGAAGTAGGACAATTGCCGGCTTCACGTCACCACCAGCGACCTTGAATGGCCTTCCTTGCACTCGGTATTAACCACAAGACTGCTTCAGTAGACGTCCGCGAGCGCGTGGCCTTTACCCCTGAGCAGCTGGTGGAGGCCTTGCAGCAGCTCTGCCGACTGACCGACAGCCGCGAAGCCGCGATCCTCTCCACCTGCAATCGCAGTGAGCTTTATATAGAACAGGATCAGCTGTCGGCCGATGTCGTGCTGCGCTGGCTGGCCGATTATCACCATCTGAGCCTGGACGAGCTGCGGGCCAGTGCCTATGTGCATGAAGACGATGCGGCCGTTCGTCACATGATGCGCGTCGCCTCCGGGCTCGACTCGCTGGTGCTGGGCGAACCACAGATCCTGGGTCAGATGAAATCGGCCTACGCCGTGGCCCGCGAGGCCGGCACCATCGGCCCGTTGCTGGGGCGGTTGTTCCAGGCAACGTTCAATGCCGCCAAGCAGGTGCGTACCGATACTGCGATTGGCGAGAACCCGGTGTCGGTGGCGTTTGCCGCGGTCAGCCTGGCCAAACAGATTTTCAGTGATCTGCAACGCAGCCAGGCGCTGCTGATCGGCGCGGGTGAGACCATCACTCTGGTCGCGCGCCATTTGCATGAGCTTGGGGTCAAGCGCATCGTCGTTGCCAACCGTACGCTGGAGCGCGCCAGTCAACTGGCCGAACAGTTCGGCGCCCACGCGGTGCTGCTCTCGGACATTCCGGCGGAGCTGGTGCGCAGCGACATCGTCATCAGTTCGACCGCCAGCCAGTTGCCGATTCTTGGCAAGGGCGCGGTGGAAAGTGCACTGAAGCTGCGCAAGCACAAGCCGATCTTCATGGTCGACATTGCCGTACCGCGAGATATCGAGCCAGAAGTCGGCGAGTTGGACGACGTTTATCTTTATAGCGTCGACGATCTCCACGAAGTGGTCGCCGAGAACCTCAAGAGCCGTCAGGGCGCTGCACAAGCGGCGGAGGAGATGGTCTCGGTCGGCGCCGACGATTTCATGGTGCGCCTGCGCGAACTGGCGGCGGTCGATGTGCTCAAGGCCTATCGTCAACAGAGCGAACGCCTGCGTGACGAAGAATTGCAAAAGGCTCTGCGTCTGCTGGCCAATGGCGGCAACGCCGAAGACGTGCTCGGGCAACTGGCCCGTGGCCTGACCAACAAACTCTTGCATGCGCCCAGCGTGCAGTTGAAAAAGCTGTCTGCCGAAGGCCGCCTCGATGCGCTGGCCATGGCCCAGGAACTCTTTGCCCTTGAGGGCTCACCGGATAGTTTTTCGGATAAAAAACCGCAATGAAAGCGTCACTGCTCAACAAGCTGGACATTCTCCAGGACCGTTTCGAGGAACTGACCGCGCTGCTCGGCGACGGTGAAGTCATTGCCGATCAGGCCAAATTCCGCGCCTATTCCAAGGAGTACGCCGAACTCGAGCCGGTAGTGGCCGCCTATAAAAAGCTGCTCGGCGTACAAAACGATCTTGAAGGCGCGCAGGCGCTGCTCAAGGACAACGACCCGGACATGCGCGAAATGGCCGTGGAAGAGGTTCGCGAAGCCAGGGAGTTGCTGGTCACCCTCGAATCCGATCTGCAGCGCATGTTGCTGCCCAAGGATCCGAATGACGGGCGCAACGTCTTCCTCGAAATTCGCGCCGGCACCGGTGGCGACGAGGCGGCGATCTTCTCCGGTGATCTGTTCCGCATGTACTCGCGTTACGCCGAGCGTCGTGGCTGGCGTGTCGAGATCCTCTCGGAGAACGAAGGCGAACACGGTGGCTATAAAGAAGTCATCGCCCGGATCGAAGGCGACAACGTCTACGGCAAGCTCAAATTCGAGTCCGGGGCGCACCGCGTACAGCGTGTACCCGCCACCGAATCCCAGGGCCGGATCCACACGTCGGCCTGCACCGTGGCGGTGTTGCCCGAGCCGGACGAGCGCGAAGCCATCGAGATCAACCCGGCGGATCTGCGCGTCGATACTTACCGTTCCTCCGGCGCTGGTGGCCAGCACGTCAACACCACCGACTCGGCGATCCGCATTACCCACATCCCGACCGGCACTGTCGTCGAATGCCAGGAAGAACGTTCCCAGCACAAGAACCGCGCCCGGGCGATGGCGTGGCTGTCGGCCAAACTCAACGATCAGCAAAACGCAGCGGCAGCCAACGCGATTGCCAGTGAGCGCAAGTTGCTGGTCGGCTCCGGTGATCGTTCCGAGCGCATCCGCACCTACAACTACGCCCAGGGCCGGGTCACCGACCATCGCGTCAACCTCACCCTGTATTCGCTGGATGAGATTCTCGCCGGTGGCGTCGAAGCCGTGATCGAGCCGTTGCTGGCCGAATATCAGGCAGACCAACTCGCAGCGATAGGTGAATAAATGACCATCATCGCCAGCCTGTTGCGCGCCGCCGAGCTGCCGGACTCGCCGACAGCGCGTCTGGACGCGGAACTGCTCCTCGCCGCCGCACTGGGCAAGTCGCGCAGCTTCCTGCACACATGGCCCGAGCGCATCGTGCCGAGCGAGGCTGCGCTGACCTTTGCCGAATATCTGCAACGGCGACGCAGCGGTGAGCCGGTGGCCTACATTCTCGGCCAGCAGGGCTTCTGGAAACTCGATCTGGAAGTTGCGCCGCACACGCTGATCCCGCGTCCCGATACAGAACTTTTGGTAGAGGCCGCCCTTGAGCTGCTACCGGCAACGCCGGCCAAAGTTCTCGACTTGGGCACCGGCAGTGGCGCGATTGCCTTGGCTCTGGCCAGCGAGCGCCCGGCGTGGAAAGTCACCGCCGTCGATCGCGTGCTCGAAGCCGTGGCCCTGGCCGAACGCAATCGCCAGCGTCTGCACCTGAACAACGCTACGGTGCTGAGCAGCCATTGGTTCAGCGCCCTTGAAGGCCAGCGCTTCCATCTGATCATCAGCAACCCGCCGTACATTGCCGCCGCCGATCCGCATCTGGTCGAGGGCGATGTACGCTTCGAACCGGCCAGTGCGCTGGTCGCTGGGGAAGATGGTCTGGACGATTTGCGCCTGATTGTTGCGCAGGCTCCGGAGCATTTGGAGGCTGGTGGCTGGCTGATGCTCGAACACGGCTATGATCAGGCCGAAGCCGTGCGTGATCTGCTGCTCACTCGCGGCTTTGAGGAAGTCCACAGCCGCACCGACCTGGGCGGCCATCAACGCATCAGTCTGGGGCGCCTGCCGTGCTGAATGATCAGGAATTGCTGCGCTACAGCCGGCAGATTCTGCTGCAACACATCGACATCGACGGGCAACTGAAGCTCAAGGCCAGCCGCGTGCTGATCGTCGGCCTCGGCGGCCTCGGCGCGCCGGTGGCGTTATATCTGGCGGCGGCGGGCGTCGGCGAATTGCATCTGGCGGATTTCGACACGGTCGACCTGACCAACCTGCAACGGCAGATCATTCACGACACCGACAGCGTCGGCATGTCCAAGGTCGATTCGGCGCTCAAGCGTCTTGGCGCGATCAATCCCGAGATTCAACTGATCGCCCATCGCCAGGCGCTGGACGAGGATTCTCTCGCCGCAGCGGTGGAGAGTGTGGATCTGGTGCTTGACTGTTCCGATAATTTTTCTACCCGTGAGGCGGTCAACGCTGCGTGCGTCGCTGCGCGCAAGCCACTGGTCAGTGGCGCGGCGATTCGTCTGGAAGGGCAGTTGTCGGTGTTCGATCCACGGCGTGCCGACAGCCCTTGCTATCACTGCCTGTACGGTCACGGCAGCGAAGCCGAACTGACCTGCAGCGAGGCCGGCGTGGTCGGGCCACTGGTCGGTCTGGTTGGCAGTTTGCAGGCGCTGGAAGCGTTGAAGGTGCTTGTCGGCTTTGGTGAACCATTGGTGGGGCGACTGTTGTTGATCGACGCCTTGGGCTCGCGATTCCGTGAGCTTCGCGTCAAGCGCGATCCGGGCTGCAGCGTCTGTGGCGCCCGCCATGCGTGAAGCGCCGATCGGCGTGTTCGATTCCGGGGTCGGCGGCTTGTCGGTCCTCGGCGAAATCCAGCGCTTGCTGCCCAACGAATCGCTGCTTTATGTCGCCGATTGCGGGAACATTCCTTACGGCGAAAAAACCCCGGAATTCATCCGTCAGCGTTGCAGCGTGATAGCCGGTTTTTTCCGCGAGCAGGGCGCCAAGGCTTTGGTGCTGGCCTGCAACACTGCGACCGTGGCAGGTGTCGCCGACCTGCGTCGTGATTTCCCGCACTGGCCGATTGTCGGCATGGAGCCGGCGGTCAAACCGGCCGCAGCGGCCACACGAAGCGGCGTGGTTGGCGTTCTGGCCACGACCGGCACTTTGCAGAGCGCGAAGTTCGCCGCGTTGCTCGATCGTTTCGCGGCCGATGTAAAAGTCATCACTCAGCCCTGTCCGGGGCTGGTCGAGTTGATCGAAAAGGGTGATCTGCGCAGCGCACAGTTGCGTACTTTATTGCAGGGTTACGTCACGCCTCTAGTGGCCCATGGCTGCGATACGATCATCCTCGGATGCACCCATTACCCTTTTCTCAAGCCACTGCTAAGGTCGATGATCGCCGACGATATCAGCCTGATCGATACCGGAGCTGCCGTGGCCCGGCAGCTGCAAAGGCTGCTTGCCGAGCGCGATATTCTGTCAAACGGACCAAGCGCGCCGGTGAAGTTCTGGACTAGCGCCGATCCACAATCCCTCAGAAAAATCCTACCGTTGCTGGGCCAAACTGCGTCGAATGTGCAAAACTTCGACTTGTAAAAAAAATGTGAAATAACTGAAAAAACGCTGAACTTCTGACCAAGCGCGGATTTCTATAGCGACAGCAGCAACTAAAAACCAAACGATCGTTCCGGAAAAGGAAGTTTCAAAGTGAAGCGACTATTCTGCTTGGCCGCGATTGCGGCCGCACTGATGGGGCAAAGCATTTCTGCACAAGCCGCTGGCGTTGAATTCGCCGTCGGCGGTACCAGCGATTCGACAATGACGTATCGCCTGGGCATGAATTTCGACTGGGACAAGAGCTGGCTGCAGAGCGACGTCGGTCGCCTGACCGGCTACTGGAGCGGCGCCTACACGTACTGGGAAGGTGACAAGACTTCCAGCAACAACAGCCTGTCGTTCTCGCCTGTATTCGTTTACGAGTTTGCCGGTCAGTCGGTCAAGCCATACGTAGAAGCGGGTATCGGCGCGGCGTTCTTCTCCAACACCGAATACGAAAGCAACAAGCTGGGCGGTTCCTTCCAGTTCGAAGACCGCATCGGTGTCGGCCTGCGCTTCAACGGTGGCCACGAAGTCGGCATCCGCGCCACGCACTACTCCAACGCCGGCCTGTCCAGCGACAACGATGGTGTAGAAAGCTACGCGCTGCATTACACAATGCCGCTGTAACACGCCGCTACGCGCAACCAACGTGGGAGCGAGCCTGCTCGCGAAAGCTGAGTGTCAGTCAATTCAAATGGTGGCTGACACACCGCCTTCGCGAGCAGGCTCGCTCCCACAGTTGTTTCTGCGTTGTCAAAGAAATCAGCGGTAGGCTGTCGCAATACCCCGGCGCTCTTCGATGCACTCCGGCGCGCCCATTTCAAATTCGCGGCAAATCAGCGGGCGTCGTTCATAGATCGTGCACATCATGCTGTCGCGATCCAGCGCCGCGCACCAGCCGTCGTCCAGACGCAGCATCACTTCACCGCCCCATTCATCGGTATCGATAAAGCGATCAGGCACGCCAGTGTCGGTGATCAGCATCACTTCGAGCTGGCAGCAGCACGCCGCGCAGGTCGAGCAGGTGACCGCCGGTTCGGCGATTTGTGTGTGAGGAATGGTTTTCATGGCGGCAGTGTAAGGCAGTGATCGCTGTGGGTGTGAAAGCGCTGACGGACGCTCACGGCGCCAGACGCCGCGCCATCAAGTGCAACAGCGGGAACAGCCCTGCCCAGAGCAGCCCGATGACGATCAGCGTCGAAAATTCGCCGTAAGGGAATTGCACGCCGGCCAGGCGTCCGCCACCGTAGTACGACAGTGCGCCACCCACCGCGCCCAGTCCGCTGGCCAGCCACCATGGCCGCGCGCTCCACTCCAGGCAATGGCGCAACGTGGTGGCGAGCAGCGCCCACAGCAGCATCAGCCACAACGGAATCAGCGGCGAGGCGTCTTCAAAGCGGAACACGCCGAGGTAACGCAAGACGCTGTCCACCGCCGTGCCGACAATCACCACGCACAGAATCAAACGACCTTCTGCCGCCCAACTGCTGATCCAGCGCAGATGAATCACCAGTGCCGCCAGCGTCAGCAACAGCCACAAACTGTTGCCGCCGAGCACGCAGGCCAGCCAGCCGAGCTGAAACAGCACGGCATTGGCGATTCGCTCACGCATCGAAGCGACCGAGCAGCGGCGCGGTCATCGCCGCCGGTTTGGCCAGCAGCAATTGCGCGGTGCCGATGGTGCGTTCGAGGAATCCGCCCTCGCAGTAGCACAGATAAAACTCCCACAATCGCAGGAAATAATCGTCGTAGCCCAGTTCGCTCAGGCGAGCATGGGCGAGGCGAAAATTCTCGTGCCACAGGCGCAATGTCCTGGCGTAATGCAGGCCGAAATCTTCCATGTGCAGCAGGTTCATGTCGGTCTCGCGGCTGACCACATCAAGCATCTTGTGCACCGAGGGCAGAGCGCCGCCGGGGAAGATGTAGCGCTGGATAAAGTCGACGCTGCGCTTGGCCTGTTCGTAGCGTTGCTCGCGAATGGTGATTGCCTGGAGCAGCATCAGGCCGTTGCTCTTGAGCAACTGCGCGCATTGTTTGAAGTAGGTCGGCAGGAACCGATGGCCGACCGCTTCGATCATCTCGATCGACACCAGTTTGTCGTACTCGCCGCTGAGGTCGCGGTAATCCTTGAGCAGCAAGGTGACGCGATCCTGCAGGCCGAGTTGTTCGATGCGCTTGGCGGTGAACGCGAACTGCTCTTTCGACAGGGTCGTGGTGGTCACGCGGCAACCGTAATGCTGCGCTGCGTACAGGGCCATGCTGCCCCAACCGGTGCCGATTTCCAGCAGATGGTCGCTGGGCTTGAGCGCAAGTTTCTGGCAGATGCGTTCGAGTTTGTTCAGTTGCGCCTGTTCCAGGGTGTCGCTCGGCGAAAGGAACTGGGCGGCGGAATACATCATGGTCGGGTCGAGAAACTGTTCGAACAGTTCATTGCCGAGGTCGTAGTGCGCGGCGATGTTTTTCTGCGAGCCCTTGCGC
Organism: Pseudomonas sp. UF-293; assembly: GCF_058245595.1. Taxonomy (NCBI): domain Bacteria; kingdom Pseudomonadati; phylum Pseudomonadota; class Gammaproteobacteria; order Pseudomonadales; family Pseudomonadaceae; genus Pseudomonas; species Pseudomonas sp. UF-293. Next base: position 62,346 of record NZ_JBSICA010000019.1, read on the forward strand.
GTGTTGCGATTGAGCCAGTGCAGGCCTTGCACCAGGGGCCGGCCAAGACGCGCCAGGCCGCCCTCCATGGCATCGAGTACATCGAGATTGCTGACGAACACGCGCACTACAGCCGTCAGGTCCGGCGAACTCCAATAGCCGTGGATGAATGCTTCGCCAGCGCCGATCGAGCCGCTGCTGGCGACCATGCCCCACAGGGCCGGGTCGAGTACATGGACTTCGCCGAGCAGAGCACTGCCCGGGGTGCCGAAGAGCATTTGTTCGCCATCCTCGACGACCATCAATTGTCCGTGTTTGAGTTGCGCCAACTGGCGTAACACGCCACGGCGCAGCAGCGAGCCGGTCAAACCGTTGGTGCTGAAGCGACCGAGCGGCAGGCTAGAGGATTTCATGGTGCGGCTCCTTCGGAGGCACAGTGGCGGTTTTAAAGCTGCCGTCGGCAGCCTGATGGGCGAAAATCGGCGCGCGCTTGAGCAGCAGTCGCAGCGCTTGCCAGTAGATCGCCAAAGCGGTTTTTGCGGTCATCCACGGAAAGCGCCGCAGGTAGCGGTGCAGGCTGCGACGATCGAGCGGTTCGCGGCGCAGATTGAGCGTGGCGTCGAACAATTTCTCGCTGCCCTGCCAATCGGCCATGTGCACGCCAAGGCTTTGCGCAGCGGGGCTGAAGCTCATGCGGTATTCGAGGTCGCGGGGCAGGAACGGCGAGACGTGAAAGGCCTTGGCCACGGCAAAGTGCTGATGAAAATCCACCAGGCTGGTCGGCGTCTGCGCCGGCAGCACATAGTGATAACGCTCGCGCCACGGCGTGTTGGTCACTTCACAAACAATCGCCGCCAGTTGCCCGTCGGCTTCATGGCAATAGAAGAAACTCACCGGATTGAACGAAAGGCCCCAACTGCGCGGTTGGGTCAGCAGGCATACCGCGCCTTGTGGCTCATGACCGATGGCTGCACCGACCTGCTGGCGCACCGCGTCGATCAGGCGCATGCCCTTGCCGGTGAAGGCTTTCAGGTAATCGGTTTCGCGAAACGAGAACGGCGCAAAGCGGCTGCGGCCCGCCATTGGCGACAGGGCCAGCACTTCGTCCTGTTCGCTCAGGTCGAGATAGAGCAAACCGATGCGATAGCGGAATTCGTGGCGGCGCGGCGCAAAACGTCGGTGGCCGATGACGCCGCTGTACAGAGCGCTGTTCACAGGGTTTCACCGAACGCGGCGGCCACGCGCAAGCCGCTGACGACGCCATCTTCGTGAAAGCCGTTGGCCCAGTAGGCGCCGCAATAATGCGTGTGCTGCTCGCCATCGAGTTCGCCCCAACGGTTTTGCGCGGCTGCTGCTGCGAGGGTGTATTGCGGGTGGGCGTAGGTGTAGCGGGCCAGCACTTTATCGGGGCTGATGCCGGCAGTCTGGTTGAGGCTGACGCAGAACGTGGTGTCGCTTTCGATGCCCTGCAGGATGTTCATGTTGTAGGTGACCGCCGCGCGCGTGTGGCCGGCACCGCCGAGGCGATAATTCCAGCTGGCCCAGGCCAGTTTGCGCGTTGGCAGCAGGCGCGTGTCGGTGTGCAGTACTACATCGTTGTTGGCGTAGAGCAGGGCACCGAGAATCGAGCGCTCGGTGTCGCTCGGGTTGGCCAGCAGTTGCAGAGCCTGATCGCTGTGACAGGCGAACACCACTTTGTCGAAATGTTCGAGGCCGGCCGGGCTGTGGATAACCACGCCATGCTGATTGCGCTCGACGCGGCTCACCGGGCAGCTCAGACGAATCCTGTCGCTGAATGAAGCGGTCAGCGGTGCGACGTAGGCACTGGAACCGCCCTCGATGACCTGCCACTGCGGCCGATCACTGACCGACAGCAGGCCATGATTCTTGAAGAAGCGCAGAAAGAACTGCAGCGGGAAATTGAGCATTTCTGCCATCGGCATCGACCAGATCGCCGCGCCCATCGGCACGATGTAATGCAGGATGAAACGCTCGCCGTAGCCGCCGGCCTTGAGGTAATCGTCGAGGGTGGTGTCGGCGGCGATGCGCAGTTCCATCAGGTCGCGCTGGGCTTCTTTGTTGAAGCGCAGAATGTCGCGCAGCATGCCCCAGAACCCCGGCGACAACAGATTGCTGCGCTGGGCGAACAGGCTGTTGAGGTTGTTGCCGTTGTACTCGACGCCAGTGTCCGGGTCGGTTACCGAAAAGCTCATTTCAGTCGGCTTGAACGCCACGCCAAGCTGGTTGAGCAAGCGAATGAAATTCGGGTAGGTCCAGTCGTTGAACACGATGAAGCCGGTGTCGATGGCGAACGATTGCCCAGCCACGCTGACCGGCACGGTGTGGGTATGGCCGCCGACCCAATCACTGGCTTCGAACACAGTGATGTCGTGGCGGCGGTTCAGCAGGTAAGCGCAGGTGAGCCCGGCGATACCGCTGCCAATCACGGCGATTTTCATATCGGGTCCCGCTGCGGTGGGTTCTTGCGCACCATGCGTTTGCCGATCGCCAATTGCGCGCGGGCCGGCAGTTTCGACAGCGGCCACAGCGCGGCCATGAACAGCCCCGGGAAGGCAATTTCCAGCGGACGGTCCTTGAGTTTGGCGAAGATGTGCCGCGCCGCTTTATCCGCAGGCCAGCTCAGCGGCATCGGGAAATCGTTCCTCTCGGTCAGCGGCGTTTCGACAAAACCCGGGCTGATGATGGTGACTTCAATGCCTTCATCCGCCAGATCGATGCGCAGCGATTCGAACAGGTAACGCAGTCCGGCCTTCGATGCGCCATAGGCTTCGGCGCGAGGCAGCGGCAGGTAAGTCACTGAGCTGGCCATGCCGACCAGATGCGGCGCCGTGCCTTTGCGCAGCAGCGGCAGTGCGGCTTCGATGCAATAGCTGCTGGCGAGCAGATTGGTGCGCACCACGTGCTCGATGATCGACGAATCGAACTGGCGCGCGTCGACATATTCACAGGTGCCGGCGTTGAGAATCACGCTGTCCAGCGACCCCCAGGCCTCGGCGATCTGCTCACCGATTTCGCGCACGGTCTGACTGTTGGTCAGATCGCCGGGCACCACCAGCACCTGGCCCGGATAACGCTGGGACAAGACTTTCAGCGGCGCCACCGAGCGCGAGCTGACCGCCAGATGCGCGCCGCTTTTCAGAATGTCCTCACACAATGCTGCGCCGATGCCACTGCTGGCCCCGGTCAGCCAGTACCGCCGTGGAGGTGTACGACTCATCCCATTCTCCTTTTCAGCCAGGCAATCACCCGGCCCAATATTGGCAAGTGTTCATACAGCAGCGCCCCGGCATCGAAATAATCCCGATGGCGATAAACCTTGTCGCGCCAGAGCAGGTGCGAACAGCCACCGACCCTGATTTCCCGGCCATTGGCCAGGCGCGGATGGCGATAACTCATGACCCAGCGCAGGTAACCTTCACTTTCGCGAATCTGGTCGAAACCATGAAAGTCGAAGCGCAGGTCGCTGACGTTGGCGTACAGCTCACTGAAGTAATCCTGCAGTTGTGCCAGGCCCTGAACTTCGTGCAGCGGATCGGTGAAATGAATATCGTCGCTGTACAGCTCGCCGAGGCGATGCAGGTTGTCTTTGTTCAACCCGGAAAATTCGCGGGCGAAGCTGCGCAGGAACTCACTCATCGCTGCCGCCCACTGGCTGGCGCGACGGCAGGTTCTTGAACGCCGTCAGCGCGCGCTCGCGTGAGGTGCTGAGGTTGACGATCGGCGCCGGATAATCCGCCACGCCGAACAGCCCTCCGGCGGCCGCCGGATTGTGCACTTCCTTCTTGTTGAGCCCGGCCAGTTCCGGCAACCAGTGCTTGATGAACACACCTTCGGCGTCGAATTTTTCCGACTGGCTCAGCGGGTTGAAAATGCGGAAGTAGGGCGCAGAGTCGGTGCCGGTCGATGAGCTCCACTGCCAGCCACCGTTGTTGGCCGCCAGATCGCCGTCGATCAGGTGGCGCATGAAAAAGCGTTCGCCCTCGCGCCAGTCGATCAGCAGGTTTTTGGTCAGGAACATCGCCACGACCATGCGCAGGCGATTGTGCATCCAGCCGGTTTCGAGCAATTGACGCATCGCCGCGTCGATGATCGGCAGTCCGGTGCGTGCCTCCTGCCAGGCCTTGAGTTCTTCCGGCGCATCGCGCCAGGCCAGCGCCTCGGTTTCCGGGCGGAAGGCGCGATGCCGGGAGACGCGTGGATAGCCGACCAGAATGTGTTTGTAGAACTCGCGCCACAGCAGCTCGTTGATCCAGTTGACCGCGCCGACCTTGCCGCTTTCGAATTCGCCCTGATTGCTTTGCAGCGCGGCGTGCAGGCACTGGCGTGGCGAGATCACCCCGGCGGCGAGGTACGCCGACAATTGGCTGGTGCCCGGTTTGGCCGGGAAGTCGCGTTCGCTGCGGTAGTAGTCGATCTGCGCATCGGTGAAGGTGTCGAGGCGGCGCCGCGCCTCTTGCTCGCCGGCCGGCCACAAGGCGCGCAGGGACTCGCTCGGTGTGGCGAAGCCCTTGACTGCTTCGGGAATGGCATCGCTTTCGATATCCAGCGTAGCCTGCTTGCCCGGTGTTTTGACCAGTGCTGGCATCGAGCGATGCAGGCGGTCGTAGCAGACCTTGCGGAACTGACTGAATACCTGGAAGTAGGTACCGTTCTTGGTCAAGACCGTGCCGGGTTTGAACAGCAACTGATCCAGATAGCTGTGAAACTCGATACCTTCGTCCCGCAACGTTTGAGCGACGGCTTCATCGCGGCGGCTTTCGTGAACGCCGTATTCCTCGTTGACGTGCACCGCCTCGATCTTCAAGTGCCGGCAGAGCTTGAGCAGTTCTGCCGGCGCCTGATCCCAGTGCGGCGCGCTGCGAATCAACAACGGGATGTTCAGCGCGCCGAGGCTTTTGCTCAGTTCGCGCAGGTTGCGCAGCCAGAAATCCACCTTGCACGGCGCATCGTCGTGCTCCAGCCATTGCTGCGGACTCAACAGATACACGGCCACGGTCGGGCCGCGCGCTGCGGCGGCCGCGAGGGCAGTGTTGTCATGTTGGCGCAAGTCGCTGCGCAGCCAGATCAGTTGCATGTGATTAAACCCATCATCAAATCAATCCGCGCTCGAGCAGCGCCTGGTGTGCGGCAAGCGGATCTTCAGCCAGGAACAGATCGGCAGTCTGGGCGGTGCGTGCGGACAGCTCGGTGTGGTGGATGTGCACCGTGGGGCCGGCAATCAAGGTCGGGCAATTGACGTTCGCCAACAGCTTGGGCAACTGCACCAGTTGCATGGCTTTGCTCGAATACAGCAGCACGCCACGGGCTTGCAGATGCTCGACGGTCAGCGCCAGTTCACCGGCCGGCAGTGGCCAGTCGAACACTTGCACCGGGCAATCGGCACTGCTGATCAGCCATGCGCAAAGCCACAGATGTGGCTCCAGCGGCAGGTCGGAATGATTGATCAACAGCAGCGGCGCCGAATGCAGCTGACGGTTGTTATGGTAGATGCGTGCACCGAATTTGCTGCGCAACCAGGAGAAGAAAAACGTCCGCTCCATCTGCGCGCCAAACTGGCCCTGCCAGCGCTGTTCGAGTTCGGCCAACAGCGGCATCAGCAGTTGCTCGCACAGAGTCCGTGGCGGATACAGTGCGATGGCCTGATTGACGCTGTCATCCAGAGTGCGCTCATTGAGCGCGGTGACCGCCGAAAGCAAGGTCTGACGCAGACGCTGCCAGTCGTTCTCCACGGTTTCCGTGAAGGCCTGCGGCGCGTCAAGCAGTGGCTTGACCTGACTGACCGCAACGCCGCGATTGAGCCATGTGAGGATGGCCATGATCCGCTGCACATGTTCGGCGCTATACAGTCGATGGCCCTTCGGTGTGCGCTGCGGCACCACCAATCCGTAGCGACGTTCCCACGCACGCAGGGTGATGGCGTTGACGCCGGTCTGCCGCGCGACTTCGCGAATCGGCAACCAGCCCTCGTCGAGGGCTTTCTTGAAGTCGGCGCCGAGGTCTTCCTGGGCGCTGCTATCGGTTTTATCGTTCATTAGATCGCGTTTCGCAGACTGAGGTTTTCCGGATGCGGCTGCAGATAAACCTGCTGCGCGATGTACGGATCCGGATGGAGTCGAAAGTGATGTTTGAGCAGCGTCAACGGCACCACCAGCGGCACGATGCCCTGGCGATACTGGCCGATGACCTGCTGCATTTCCTGTTTGTCTTCGGCACTCAGCGATTGTTTCAAATATCCGCTGAGGTGCAGCAGCACGTTGCAATGGGTGCCGCGGGTGGCGCATTTCTTCAGCGCGGCCATCAGTTCGCTGAAATAGCGCGGGCCGAGTTCGGCGGGATCGCTGTCGGCCATGTTGCCAAGCATCTTGCCGAGGTTTTTGTATTGCAGCGGGTTGTGCGCCATCAGCAGGTACTTGTAGCGCGAATGGAATTCGGTGAGGGCGCGGCGGCTCAGGCCCTCGGCGAGCACTTGCTGCCAGGCGCTGTAGGCCAGGACGCGGGTGATGAAGTTCTCCCGCAGCACCGGATCGTTGAGGCGCCCGGCCTCTTCCACCGGCAAATCCGGATGTTGTGCACAGAATGCCTGCGCATAGATGCCGCGTCCGCCACCGTTCACCGGGGCGCCGTTGGCGTGATAGACCTTGACCCGTTCCAATCCGCAGGAGGGCGACTGCTGCATGAAAATGTAACCGGAAAGATCCTGCAGCTCAGCGGCCATTTTCTCGCCGTACTCGGCCAGCGGCTTGGTGACGTTGATGGTCCGGTCGACGGTGCCGACTGCCTCGGGTTGCTCCGGGTCGCCGACCAGACGGATCGGTTCGCGGGGAATGCCCATGCCGATGGCGACTTCCGGACACAACGGGACGAAATCGAAATATTCGGCGAGGGTACGGCTGCACAGCCGCGATTCCTTGTGCCCACCGTTGTAGCGCACTTCTTCGCCCAACAGGCAGGCGCTGATGGCGATCTTCGGCTTGGACAGGGAAGCAGTAGACATGAGCACCTCGAATCTATACCTGTACAGAGAGTTATCTCTGTACAACTTTTCCTCAGCATAGATCGATGGATGTACAAGTCAAATGATTTGTATAAGATTTTTGTGCGGCGCTGAATCTGTGGGAGCGAGCCTGCTTGTGAAGACGATGGGGCAGTCGACGAATTCGAATCTGATACAGCGCTTTCGCGAGTGGGCTCGCTACCACAAGGGAAATCTATTTCCAGCCAAGTAACCAGAGCTTGCTGTCTTTGAGCACCTGCCAATCCAGTCGCTCGCTACGCTGGGTCAGCACCGCCTGCAATTCAACTTCCAGCACCGTACCTTCCTCGTCGCGGATCAGTTCGGTGACCAGAAAATGTTTTTCGCGATTTTGCGGGTGGGCTGCTGTCCACTTCGACAGCAGCAATTTGCGCGGATTGATGCGATTCATTGCAGGTGTTCGTGCAAGCGACGTGCAGCCTCCTGACCACTGAGCCAGGCGCCTTCGACGCGACCCGACAGGCACCAGTCGCCACAGGCGTACAGGCCCAGATCGACGTCCGCCAGTGTGGTCCACTCATGGCCTGTGGCGGGGCGGGCGTAGAGCCAGCGGTGGGCGAGGCTGAAGGTTGGCGCAGGCATGGCGCTGTGCAGCAGTTCGGCAAAGGCACCGTGCAGATGCTCGATCACCGCCTCCTTGGACAGGTCGATGTGTTGCCGGCTCCAGGCGCTGGTTGCATGCAGCACCCATGTGTCGAGAGTGCTGTCGCGCCCGGGTTTGCTGCGGTTGCGCGCCAGCCAGTCGAGCGGGCTGTCCTGCACGAAGCAGCCTTCGATCGGCGTATCCAGCGGGGTTTCGAAGGCGAGAGCGACGGCCCAGGTCGGCTCCATTTTCACCCCGGCAGCGACGCCGGCAAGTTTCGGCGCGGCGGCGAGCAACGCGGTGGCTTGCGGTGCTGGTGTGGCGATCACCACGTGGCTGAAAGGGCCGTGGGTGCCGCCGTCGGCGTCCTGCAGATGCCAGTGTTCTTCACCGCGATAGACCTCGGTGATGCGGCAGGCGAACTGCACATCCAGACCATCGAGCAGGCCACGGGTGATGGCGCTCATGCGCGGCGTGCCGACCCAGCGGGTCTGCTCGTCCGGCGACATGTTCAATTGGCCGCCCTGGAAGGTGTACAGCTGCGGCGTCCACTCGGCGGCCCAGCCCTGGCTTTGCCAGCGCTGCACCTCGGTGACGAAGCGTCGATCGCGCGCAGTGAAGTATTGAGCGCCCAGATCCAGCGAGCCCGCGTCGCTGCGCTTGCTCGACATGCGTCCGCCGCTGCCGCGGCTTTTATCGAACAGTTGAACGGTATGCCCGGTCTCTGTCAGAGCCTGGGCGGCGGAGAGCCCGGCGATGCCGGTGCCGATGATTGCGATAGGTACAGTCATAGGGGCCTCGTTTACCTTTCTGTACAGACTACGCCGTCGATGAAACCTGTACAATTCTGTTTTTTGGTATAACTTCTAGCGTTCTCGTTCTGACAGCTTGGCCTATTGTTAAACAATAGAGCCTGCCCGATAGAAAAGATCCCTGCCTATAAAAATAGACTAGTGATCCGGGTTAAACGCCACGCGAGGAAGATGTCATGCACATATTGCTGACCGGCGGTACTGGTTTGATCGGACGTCAGCTCTGCCGGCATTGGCTGGAGCAGGGCCATCGCCTGACGGTGTGGAGTCGCCGCGCGGAAAAAGTCGCGCAGATCTGCGGCGCGCAAGTGCGCGGGATTGCCCGTCTGGAGGACCTCGGCGAAGAGCCTCTGGATGCGATCGTCAATCTTGCTGGCGCGCCGATTGCCGACCGCCCCTGGACCCATCGACGCAAGGCATTGCTGTGGAGCAGTCGCATCACCCTGACGGAAACGCTGCTGGCGTGGCTGGAAACTCGTGCGCAGAAACCAGAACTGCTGATTTCCGGCTCGGCGATCGGCTGGTACGGCGACGGTGGCGAGCGCGAGCTGACAGAGCAATCGCCGCCCGGCATCGACGACTTCGCCAGTCAGTTGTGCATCGCTTGGGAAGAAACCGCACTGCGCGCGGAAAATCTCGGCATCCGTGTGGTGCTGGTGCGAACCGGTCTGGTGCTGTCGGCCGAGGGCGGCTTTTTGTCGCGGCTGTTGCTGCCGTTCAAGCTCGGGCTGGGCGGGCCTTTGGGCAATGGTCGGCAGTGGATGCCGTGGATTCACATCGACGATCAAATCGCCCTGATTGATTTTCTTCTGCACCGTAATCAGGCCAGCGGTCCTTATAATGCCTGCGCGCCAAAACCTGTGCGCAACCGCGAATTTGCCAAGACCCTGGGCAGTGTATTGCACCGCCCGGCGTTCATGCCGATGCCGACCCTGGCGCTGAAAGTCATGCTCGGCGAGTTGTCACTGTTATTGCTCGGCGGCCAGCGCGCGACGCCGGCACGCTTGCTGGATGCGGGGTTCAGCTTCCGCTTTACGGATTTACGCGCGGCTCTGGATGACCTCTCCAGCCGCCTCTGAAATAGGACGTTGCATGACCGATCACGCTTTGCTTCTGGTCAACCTGGGCTCTCCGGCCTCCACCTCGGTGGCCGACGTGCGCAGCTACCTCAATCAGTTTCTGATGGACCCGTATGTGATCGACCTGCCATGGCCGCTGCGGCGGTTGCTGGTGTCACTGATCCTGATCAAGCGCCCTGAGCAGTCGGCGCACGCTTACGCCTCGATCTGGTGGGAGGAAGGCTCGCCGCTGGTGGTGCTCAGCCGCCGCTTGCAAGAGCAGATGACCCGCACGTGGAAACACGGCCCGGTGGATCTGGCGATGCGTTATGGCGAGCCGTCGATCGAAACCTGTCTGCTGCGGCTGGTGAAGGCCGGGCACAAGAAAATCACGTTGGCGCCGCTGTATCCGCAGTTTGCCGACAGCACCACGACCACGGTGATCGAAGAAGCCCGGCGCGTGCTGCGCGAGAAGAAGCTCGACGTGCAGTTGTCGATCCTGCAGCCGTTCTACGATCAGCCGGAATATATCGAAGCATTGGTCGCCAGCGCGCGTCCGCATCTGCAGCAGGATTACGATCATCTGCTGCTGAGCTTTCACGGCTTGCCGGAGCGCCATCTGAGCAAACTCGACCCGACGGGCAATCACTGCCTCAAGGGCGCCGATTGCTGCCAGACCGCCTCGCCGGCGGTATTGGCGACCTGTTATCGCGCGCAGTGTTTCCGCACCGCCGCTGCCTTCGCCAAAACCATGGGCCTGGCGGACGGCAAATGGTCGGTGTCGTTTCAGTCACGCCTGGGCCGGGCGAAATGGATCGAGCCGTACACCGAAGCGCGGCTGGATGAACTGGCCAAAAGCGGAGTGAAAAAGATTCTGGTGATGTGCCCGGCGTTCGTCGCTGACTGCATCGAGACGTTGGAAGAGATTGGCGATCGCGGCAAGGAACAGTTCCGCGAAGCGGGGGGCGAGGAGTTGGTGCTGGTGCCGTGCCTCAATGACGACCCGCAATGGGCCAAGGCGCTGGCCACGCTCTGCGAGCGCGCACCGCTGGCGCTCTGAAAGTCAAAAGCTTCGCGAGCAGGCTTGCTCCCACAGGTTGAAATGCATTCCAACCTGTGGGAGCGAGCCTGCTCGCGAATGCGGTGTATCAGGCGATGAAGCTCTAAAGACTTAAATCAGCGGCTCATCCGCCTTCTTGTTCTTCCAGCCATCATTGCCCGGCAGGATCAGGTTCAGCACAATCGCCACCACCGCGCACAGCGCGATGCCTTTGAGGCCGAAGTCATCAGGACCGGTGCCGGTGCCGACCAGCACGCCGCCGATACCGAATACCAGCGTCACCGAAACAATCACCAGATTGCGCGCTTCGCCCAGGTCGATCTTGTGGCGGATCAGGGTGTTCATGCCCACCGCCGCAATCGAACCGAACAACAGGCACAGAATCCCGCCCATCACCGGCACCGGAATGCTTTGCAGCAGCGCGCCGAACTTGCCGATGAAGGCCAGGGTGATGGCGAAGATCGCCGCCCAGGTCATGATTTTCGGGTTGTAGTTCTTAGTCAGCATCACCGCGCCGGTCACTTCGGCGTACGTGGTGTTGGGCGGGCCACCGAACAGGCCGGCGGCGGTGGTGGCGATGCCGTCACCGAGCAGGGTGCGATGCAGGCCCGGCTTCTTCAGATAGTCGCGACCGGTCACGCTACCCACGGCAATCACGCCGCCGATGTGCTCGATCGCCGGGGCCAGCGCCACTGGAACGATGAACAGAATCGCCTGCCAGTTGAACTCGGGCGCAGTGAAGTGCGGCAGGGCGAACCAAGGCGCTGCAGCAATCTTCGCCGTATCGACCACGCCGAAATAGAACGACATGGCAAAACCCACCAGCACGCCGGAAATGATCGGCACCAGACGGAAGATGCCCTTGCCGAACACCGCCACGATCAACGTGGTCAGCAGCGCCGGCATGGAAATCATCATCGCCGTCTGATAGTGGATCAGTTCGGTGCCGTCACCGGCCTTGCCCATCGCCATGTTCGCGGCAATCGGCGCCATGGCCAGGCCAATGGAAATGATCACCGGACCGATCACCACCGGTGGCAGCAAGCGGTCAATGAAGCCGGTGCCTTTGATCTTCACGGCCAGGCCGAGGAAGGTGTAGACGAAACCGGCCGCCATCACTCCGCCCATGGTCGCGGCGAGGCCGAACTGGCCCTTGGCGAGAATGATCGGCGTGATGAAGGCGAAGCTCGACGCCAGAAACACCGGCACCTGACGCCCGGTGACGATCTGGAACAGGATTGTCCCCAGACCTGCGGTAAACAGTGCCACGTTCGGGTCCAGGCCCGTGATCAGTGGCATCAGCACCAGGGCGCCGAAAGCCACGAACAGCATCTGCGCGCCGGACAGCACCGTGCGCCAGAGCGGATCGTTGAACTCTTGCTGCATGGTTACGCGTCCTTCTGCTTGGTGCCGAAGATCTTGTCACCGGCGTCGCCAAGTCCAGGAATGATGTAGCCGTGCTCGTTCAAGCGCTCATCGATGGACGCGGTATAGATGGTCACGTCCGGGTGCGCCTGTTCTACCGCAGCAATGCCTTCCGGCGCGGCGACCAGGACCATGGCGCGGATGTCGCGGCAACCGGCCTTTTTCAGCAGGTCGATGGTGGCAACCATGGAGCTGCCGGTGGCGAGCATCGGGTCGATGATCATCGCCAGACGCTCGTCGATTTCCGGTACCAGTTTTTCCAGATAGGTGTGCGCTTGCAAGGTTTCTTCATTGCGGGCCACGCCCACAGCGGAGACCTTGGCGCCCGGGATCAGGCTGAGCACGCCTTCGAGCATGCCGATGCCTGCACGCAGGATCGGCACAACGGTAATCTTCTTGCCGGCGATCTTCTCCACCGACACGGTGCCGCACCAGCCGGCAATGTCGTAGGATTCGAGCGGCAGATCTTTTGTAGCTTCATAGGTCAACAGGGCGCCGACTTCCTGAGCGAGCTCGCGGAAATTCTTGGTGCTGATGTCAGCGCGGCGCATCAGGCCGAGTTTATGACGGATCAGCGGATGGCGGATCTCGAGGATGGGCATGGGAAAGGCTCCGGCGGCGGGCAAAAAAACCGGCCTAGATTAATCTATCCGAGGGTGATGTCCTATAGGACATTCTGTACGTTAGTCCATAAGAGCTTGATTCGACCTCGCGGGATGCGTACCTTTGCCCGCTTTTCCAATTCCGCCAACCCCTGGAGAGCGCCATGTCCGCTGATCTCGAGCATATCCGTCAAATCATGCGAGAGGCTGACTGCCTGTACACCGAGTCTGAAGTCGAGGCGGCCATCGCCCGCGTCGGTGCACAAATCAACGAACAACTGGCTGACAGCAACCCGGTGGTGTTCTGCGTGATGAACGGCGGCCTGATCTTCTCCGGCAAACTGCTCACGCATCTGCAATTCCCGCTGGAAGCGTCCTACCTGCATGCGACCCGTTATCGCAACGAAACCAGCGGCGGCGACCTGTTCTGGAAAGCCAAGCCGGAAGTCTCGTTCATTGACCGCGACGTGCTGATCATCGACGACATCCTCGACGAAGGTCACACCTTGGGCGCGATCATCGACTTCTGCAAACACGCCGGCGCGCGCAAAGTGCACACCGCTGTGCTGATCGACAAGGACCACGACCGCAAGGCGCGTCCTGACCTGAAAGCCGATTTCGTCGGCCTGCCATGCATCGACCGCTACATCTTCGGTTATGGCATGGACTACAAGGGCTACTGGCGCAACGCCAACGGGATTTACGCCGTTAAAGGCATGTAAGAACCTGCATTGCCCCCTGTGGGAGCGAGCCTGCTCGCGAAGGCGTCGTGTCAGTCAGCATCATTGAAAACTGACACACCGCTTTCGCGAGCAGGCTCGCTCCCACAGTTGTTTTTGTGTGTGCTGATCCTTGCGCGACAGCCATGCTAGAGTGCTCGGCCCCGCCCCCCCGGAGCCTGTCATGCGCCTCTTGATCTGCAGTCTCGCTGCCCTGTTGCTGTCCCTCAGCCTGCCACTGTCCGCCGCGCCGATGCACAGCCAGTTTCTGCCGCCGGACGACCTGACCCTGCGCGACGCTGAACCCGAGCAGCAGCAACTGCTGCAGGTCAGCGAGTATTCGGTAGTGGTCGGTGCGCAGCGCCAGTCCAATCAGCAGCCGATTCCGGTCACCTCATCCTTGTTGATTCGCCTCAAAGGCAAATCGCTGAACAAGGGCGCGACCATCAGCCAGGTGCTGGTGAGTTTCGACGGCGAAAGCAAAAGCCTGAAAAAACCGGCCTACGATGACAAAAGCAAAACTCTGACGCTGTTCTATCCGCTCGCTCAATACCGCGTGGTGATGGATCTGCTGCGCAACGACACGGTGTATGTGCAGTTCCTCAGTTATGCCAACGGCCATATCTGGGCCGATTTGCACACCGGGGCGATTCGTCCGCGTTGAGCCGGGCGGTCGGGCAGGGGTAAACTGCCCGCCCCGTGTCATGTCTGCGAGCTGGAGTCGGCAATGCGTAAAGATAAGAAACAAGTGATTGGTGACGAGATCGGCGATGAGCAGATCAAGCTGTTCCTCGATTTTGAGCCGGTCGACGCCACTTCGCCGTCGCTGCACAAACTGATCAAGGCGTATCGCGGTTTGCGTATCGATGACTTCGAGCGTTTTCTGGGTTTCTTCGTTGAGGCCGGTTATGACGTTGATGGCAAGGACGAGCAGGGGAAGACCTTTGTTGAGCTGATCGCCGATCAGCGTAATGCCCCGGACTACATCGAACTGATCGAAAAGTCCCGTACCTGACATTTGGCAAAAACACATTCTTGCCAGATGGGTGGTGTTGGCTCTGACCCTTTCGCGAGCAAGCCCGCTCCCACATTGATCTCTGTTGCCACACATCTTGTGTGCACATGAGATTCACTGTGGGAGCGGGCTTGCTCGCGAAAGCGATGTCACTCACACCATAGATTTTGTGGCTGACTGTTTATCCGCATAAAAAAACGCCCCGCACTCTCTGAGTCCGGGGCGTTTTTTATGCCGCAAGATCAAGCGTAGCTTGGTGTCTCGCTGCTTTCTTCAACCAGTTCCAGGGCGATGTTGTTCTGCGTGTTGATCTTGCGATACAGCGCAGCATCGGTTTCCAGAACCTCCTCGCGGGCCGGGAAGATTTCCGCCAGTTTGCTTGCCCACTCGCCCGACGCCTTGGTCGGGAAGCATTTTTCGATCAGCTCGAGCATGATCGAAACGGTCACCGACGCGCCTGGCGAAGCGCCGAGCAGGGCAGCGAGGGAGCCGTCCTTCGCCGCGACCAGTTCGGTACCGAACTGCAGGATGCCGCCCTTTTTCGGGTCCTTCTTGATGATCTGCACCCGTTGGCCGGCCACTTCCAGGCGCCAGTCTTCGGCTTTCGCCTGCGGGTAGAAACGGCGCAGGGATTCCAGACGCTGTTCCATCGACTGCATCACTTCGCTGACCAGGTATTTGGTCAGGTCCATATTGTTTTTCGCCACCGCCAGCATCGGCCCGATGTTGCCGGCGCGCACCGACATCGGCAGGTCCATGAAGGAGCCATGCTTGAGGAACTTGGTGGTGAAACCGGCGTATGGCCCGAACAGCAGGGATTTCTTGCCGTCGACGACGCGAGTGTCGAGGTGCGGCACCGACATCGGTGGCGAACCCACGGCCGCCTGGCTGTAGACCTTGGCCTGGTGATGTTTGACCACTTCCGGGTTATCGCAACGCAGCCACTGGCCACTGATCGGGAAGCCGCCGAAGCCTTTGCTTTCTTCGATGCCCGAAGCCTGCAGCAACGGCAGGGCCGCGCCACCGGCCCCGAGGAAGACAAACTTTGCGTCGACTTCGCGGGTGTTGCCGTTGTTGACGTCCTTGATGCTGACGGTCCAGCCGGCGCCGTTACGCTTGAGGCCGGTCACGCGCTTGCAGTATTTGACCTGAGTGTCCGGGGCGCTGCTCAGGTGCTTGAGCAACTGATTGGTGAGGGCGCCGAAGTTGACGTCGGTGCCGTTCATCACGCGGGTGGCGGCGAGGACTTCGTCGGGCGAGCGGCCCGGCATCATCAGCGGCATCCACTCGGCCATCTTGCCCTTGTCTTCGGTGTATTCAATGTCGGCAAACGCGTGGTGCTTGCTCAACACGTTGAAGCGTTCCTTGAGGAACGACACGCCGCTTTCGCCCTGAACGAAACTCAGGTGCGGCACCGGGCTGATGAAGGATTTGCACGAGCCGAACGTGCCCTTCTTGGTCAGGTACGACCAGAACTGCTTCGACACCTCGAACTGGGTGTTGATGTGCACGGCTTTCTTGATGTCGACGCTGCCGTCGGCAGCCTGCGGGGTGTAGTTCAGCTCGCACAGGCCGGCGTGACCGGTACCGGCGTTGTTCCACGGATTGGAACTCTCGGCGGCGCCGGAATCCATCAGCTCGACGACTTCCAGCTTGATCGCGGGGTCGAGCTCTTTGAGCAGTACGGCCAGGGTGGCACTCATGATGCCGGCCCCTACCAGAACTACGTCGACTGCTTCGTTATGCGCCATTTAACGCGTCTCCCAAATCTGCAGCACCAAATTGTCGGCATGGCTGCCAGGCGTTCCAGGGCAGGTCAGTGGGCCCGGGCTATCCGTGGTCAGGTGGGCCATGTCCGAATCTTCGCAATTTTTCGCAACTTCGACGGATGCGTGCGGCCTGGTTTCAAGCGTTCCATGAACGCATTTTCACGCAGGGCTGGCAATTCGACTTATGGTCGAGTCATCCGTTTTCGTGCAACCAAATCCGTAGCGGACAGGCTTCAGGCTCCGATGTTCGAGGTATACCCGGTCCTGTGTCGTTGGGCTGTTTCAGACGCTAATGGTGCATGTTCAGACGCAAAACTATTCATTTGCTCGCCACACTCTTGTGAAGTTGTGAAAACCCGTTTTTTTCACGCTCTTTTGAAGACGTGAACCTCAAAAAAGGGCTGCCTTGGCCTGGCACCTGCCCGCAAGGGCAAAACAACGCGGTGGCCGAGCGAATGACAGCTCTGCAGATTCGCGAAAAGCGGGGTTTTGCCGGAAGAACAGGCAAGCGCGCCAACTTCACTCGATCTGTGTGGGCGGCTCTCTGTGGGCGATTTTGATGTCGATGCATGCGCATTGACGCTGTTGCGGGGCCCGATCAGGAGACGTCCTTATAATCGGGGGGAGATTGTAGCGAAGAAATGCGCGCAGTTGCTCGTGTTTAATGACTTTTATTAGGCATCCGGTCAGATGCTCAACTGCACCTGGCCCCGTGCGCGCATTTGTCGCGGTACGACCCGGGCGCTGGCGGGCAGCGGCTGGTTCAGCCAGGTCAGGCGGATTTCTTCGATTTCCACCCAGCCGTCACCCATCGGTTGCAGACTGCACTGCTTGAAAGCCTGGCAATGGCCATTGCGGTCGAGCAGGGCGAAGCTGCGATGCAGCGGGCGTGGGGCGAACAGCGAGATCAGATAGCGCATGGCAGAGTTCCTTGAAGGGGGACTGCTTTGAAGCTTGTCGGCGAGCCATGACGCCAGGGTGTATGGACGGTGAAGAATGTGTGACAGGAACCGCTTTCGGCGGGGTTTGTCAGACATTTCAGTATTCACTGTGCGGCGCTGGTTACGCGCAGTGGCCCACCGCTATACTGCCGGCCTGTTTGTGCCTGATTCTGGAGAGAAGAGCATGTTGCAACGCCTGTTGTTCGGTTTGATCACTGTCGCCGGTTTGACCCTCGCCGGCTGCGCCCACAGCCCGCAACAACTGAATCCGGAGCCGAAGCTGACCACGCAACTGCCAGCGGTCGGTCGCGGGCAGCCGGTCATAGTCCGTGTGGTCGACGGTCGTCCGTCGCCAACCCTCGGCACCCGTGGCGGTCTGTACCCGGAAACCAGCGCCATCACCGTGCAGCGCGAGCAGATCCTGCCCAAGCTTCAGGCCCAGGCCGAAGCCGCCGTACGCCTGCTCGGCTTCACCCCGACCACTAACGCACCCAACGCGCCGCAGCTGACCGTGACCCTGGCCGAGCTGAAGTACCAGTCGCCGAAAGAAGGCATGTACGTGACCGAAGCGACCATCGGCGCGACCTTCCGCTCCGACGTGCAGAACGCCAACCGCCGCTACAGCGGCCGTTACGGTGCTTCGCTGGACCAGCGCTTCGGCATGGCGCCGAATCAGGAAACCAATACCAAACTGGTCAGCGACGTATTGAGTGATGCACTGACGCGTCTGTTCAAGGACCCGACTGTGGGTCAGGTACTCGCTGAGTAAGCTTGCAGCGAATGTGAAAAAGCCCGGGGCCAGTGATGGTTCCGGGCTTTTTTGTGGCCGCATGTTTTGAATACCACATAAACCTGTGGGAGCGAGCCTGCTCGCGAAAGCGCTGGCTCAGTCGAACCAATGTTGAGTGACCCAATGCATTCGCGAGCAGGCTCGCTCCCACAGGGGGATCTGTGGTGTTTCAGGCAGCCTGGGAATAGAAATCGAGCACGCTCACTCCTGTCAGCAAATCGGTCTCGGGCAAGTCCGCATGCTGATGCCCGCCCAGCGCGCAATACACCAGCCAGTGCCGGTCCTGCACGTTGAAGGCGAGGCTGCCGATCAGGCTTTGCTGATCGTCGTAAGGGGTGATGAGGTACAGGCGATCCTGATTTTCCGCGTGCAGCATGTCGCATTCCATTCGGGTTTCGAGGCGCGCAGGGTGAAGCATCCACGTGACGATGCCATGACACAGGGCAGCCATCGGTCGATTGTCAGGTTATTTGTCGCAAAGGCTGGGGCAGGGCGTCAGGGTTTGGGTAGAATCCGCGCCGCGGTCGTCGGTCTGGCGTCTGCCACACCGGTTAAGTTCGAGGTCTGTGATGTCGCTGCACTTGATGACGCTGTTTACCGCCCATCCCGCCAAATTGATCAACCTGCTGGCCTTGCTGCTGGCCTTTCCGGGCAGTTGGCTGCTACACGCGACCCGCCGTCGTGAGCAACGCGCGCAGGCCAGTCTGGCGGCACAGCGCCAGGCGCAGCCGAATGCCGAGCCGATGCTCGATTGGGCGACATTGCGCATGAACCGCTTTTTCTATCGCTTCGGTTTCGCCTGCCTGGGGCTTGCTTTGATCGTCTCCTGGATCAGCACCCGCTTTTAAAAGCAAAAGATCGCAGCCTTCGGCAGCTCCTACAGGATGTACATCATTCCCATGTAGGAGCTGCCGAAGGCTGCGATCTTTTGATCTTGCTGTTGCTTTACAGCGGCAACCCAGCCTTGACCCGGTACTGATTGCGCACCGGCGTCGCATATTGCAGCACCAGATACGGACGATGCTCGGCAGGGCAGCCATCCAGTCGGCTCTGCCACTCATCCTGCGCCTTGGCCAGTTCGTCAGCCGGGAACACTTCGGCCGCCTTCGGCACATTCAGTTGCGGATCGGCATCCGCCCATTGCGCGTACGCCAGGTAATGCACCGGGAACAACCGGTAGCCGCCGAGAATCTGCTTGTCCATCTCGATCGCCAACTGCTTGGTGTCTTCGAACACCTCGGTAATCGGCGCGGCAAAGTTCACGTGCACCCGACCCTTGTAGCCGGTGATGCCCTTGGCAATGCTCACGTCATCCTCGCCCGGCGCCTTGGCGTAGGTGCCGGTGGTGGCGCGGATATACAGCTCGCGGGCCTTGGCCTGGTCGCAGGGGTCGTACTCGTAGCTGATCGACACCGGGGTGACGTTCAGCGAGCGGATCACTTCGCCGAACGGCTCGTCCTTGCGGCTCATGTGGAACATCTTGAGGATCGCCGACTCGGTACGGTCGTCGCCGTCCTTCGCCCGACCTTCAGCCTGAGCAATCCAGATCGAGGCGCAATCGTTGCGGATCGAGTGGTTGATGTACGCCGATAGCAGTTGATACGCCGCCATTTTCTCGCGACGGCCGGTGATCGAACGGTGGACGATGAAGCTCTTGTTCAAGCGCATCAGGTCACTGACAAACGGCTTTTGCAGCAGATTGTCGCCAATCGCGATGCGCGGTGTCGGCAGGCCGGCATGGTACACGGCATAGTTGACGAAGGCCGGGTCCATGACGATATCGCGGTGGTTGGCGATGAACAGGTAGGCGCTGCCGGACTTGAACTGCTCGACACCGGTATACGTCACGCCGTCGGTGGCGCGCTCGATGGTGTGGTCGACGTAGAACTCGACTTTGTCCTGTAAGGTAGCCACGGAATTCACGTCGGCAAACTCACGACGCAGCCGATGGGCTATAAGAGGTTTGAGCATCCAGCCGAAGGCACCGGCAAAACGCGGGAAGCGGAAGTGGGTGAGGATATCTAGAAACGCCTTGTCGCCGAGCAGCCTTGCCAGTACCGCAGGTACTTCGCTGTCGTCGTAAGGTCGGATGGCATCGAATTCGCCCATCATGCTCTCTTGTTGGAAACGGCTAGGGTAAGTAAAGGGTTTGATCGAAAACCCGCGGGGCACGGTCTGAAAAAGTAGCCAGACAAAAATAGCCCTGCAAATAGACCGGCGATTATACGCACAAGTCACTTGGGAGACCGCGATGCTGGAAGCCGCTGAGTATGAATGTCCTTATTGTGGGGAAGTGGTTGAGACATCCGTGGACCTGTCCGGCGGCGATCAGACCTATATAGAGGACTGCCAGGTGTGCTGTCGGCCGATCACCTTCGTCCTGCAAGTGCACGGTGAAGACTGGTTTCTTGAAGTCTTCAGCGAAAACGAGTGAGGGCCGCGTATGCAGCGTATCTACGAGCCGGCAAACCTGATGGAAGGCGAAATGCTCAAGGGCATGCTCGCCAATGAAGGGATCGAGGCGCACTTGATCGGCCGTGACCTGGTGGGCGGCACGGGTGAACTGCCGATCTTCGGCCTGCTCGGGTTGTCGGTGGATAACGATCAGGCCGAATACGCCCGCGAGCTGATCACCGCGTACAATGCCGCGCTGCCGCTGCCCGGCGACGAACCGGAGAGCTTCCCCGGGACGCTGGTCTGTTAGGCTGGCCTTCGTTTTATTCAGAGTCGTGTTGCCCCATGTGTGGACGTTATGCCCTGTTTCGCTGGAACCGCGACTTCGCGGCCCTGCCAGGTTTTCCCGCCGATCAGCAGGCGCAGTGGAACATCTCCCCGAATGATTCGGTGTTGATGCTGCGCGCCGAAGAAGAAGGCCAGCGCACGTTGGCCCGTGCGCGCTGGGGCCTGACGCCGCCGTGGCTGACCGATCTGTCGAAAACCCCGGCACACGCCCGCGCTGAAACCGTCGCAGAACAGCCGATGTTTCGCGAGGCCTTGCGTCTGCGCCGCTGCCTGCTGCCCGCCAACGGTTTCTACGAATGGCGTGGCACCCAGCGCAAGCGGCCGTACTGGTTGACGCCGGGGGAGGGCTCGTCGTTGTTTTTCGCGGCGATATGGGAAGCGTATCCGGTGCAGGAGCAGGTCTGGCTAAGCACGGCGGTGATCACTCAGTCGGCGGCGAGCCAGCGGCGACCGTTGATTCTTGATGAGGCGGGGCAAGCGGCATGGCTCGATCCCGAAACGCCGCTGCATGTGCTGCAGGGTTTGCTCGCCAGTGAGCCGGCGGCGCTGCGCGAGCGGGTGTTGGCGAATCTGGTGAATGATCCGAAGTTGAATGGGCCGGAGTGTTTGACCCCGGCTTGATGAGTGATCTGTGCCGGCGTATTCGCGAGCAGGCTCGCTCCCACAGGGGAATGCAATCCAACTGTGGGAGCGAGCCTGCTCGCGAAGAGGATCTAAAGATCAGACCTTGAACTGATTGATCAACCGCCGCTGCTGCTCGGCCAGTCTGGTCAACCCGGCACTCGCCGAACTCGACTCATCCGCACCGCCCGCCACTTCATTCGCCACCTGACCGATGTTGATCACATTGCGGTTGATGTCATCGGCCACTGCACTTTGCTCTTCCGCCGCGCTGGCAATCTGCGTGTTCATGTCGTTGATCACCGACACCGCCTGCGTAATCGTCTCCAGCGCTTCGGCCGCTTTCGCCGCGTGTTGCACGCTTTCGTCGGTGCGGCTCTGGCTGTCTTCCATCACACGCACTACGTCGCGGGTGCCCTGTTGCAACTGCTGGATCATGCTCTGGATTTCTTCGGTGGCCTTCTGGGTTTTCTGCGCCAGATTGCGCACCTCATCCGCGACCACGGCAAAACCGCGACCCTGCTCGCCGGCCCGTGCGGCTTCGATCGCCGCGTTCAAGGCCAGCAGGTTGGTCTGTTCGGCGATGCCGCGAATGGCGGTGAGGATGGCGTTGATGTTTTCGCTGTCCTTGGCCAGCGTCTGCACCACGTCGACAGCCTTGCCGATTTCCACCGCCAGAGCACCAATCGAATTCGAGGTGTCGCGGACAATGTGCATGCCCTGGCTGGCGGCCTGATCGGCGTGGCTTGCCGCTTGTGCGGCCTGGGTGGCGTTGCGCGCTACGTCTTGGGCGGTCGCGGTCATTTCCTGAACTGCGGTCGCCACTTGATCGATCTCGGCCATCTGTTTCTGCACGCCGATGTTGGTGCGAATGGCAATGTCGGCGGTGTGTTCCGAGGAATCGCTGACGCTCTGCACTGAAGTCACCACCTGGGTGATCATCGCCTGCAACTTGGCGAGGAAAGTGTTGAAGCCCTTGGCAATCGAGCCCAGTTCATCGCTGCGATCACTGCTCAAACGCCGGGTCAGGTCACCTTCGCCCTGAGCGATGTCATCGAGCATGGCGACCATTTGCTTGAGTGGCCGCGCAATGCCGTGCCCTACCAGCCAGATCACCAGCAGGCCGATGCCGGCAATGATCAGGCCGACCATGGCCATGCCGAAGGTGTCGGATTTGCGCTGGGCATCAAGGTCGGCCTGCAGGTTTTGCAGATCGGCCATGACCGCGTTGAGCGGCAGTTGCAGCATCAGCGTCCAGCGCGCGTCGGTCTGGCCGATGCCGAACGGCAGGTACAGCTCGATGCGGCCCTTGGCCTGATTCACCGAGTAAGTGACCTCGTCGCGTTTCAGATTGGCGAGATTGCTGGTTTGTTCGGCGTCGAGAATGTCGCTGACTTTCTCACCGAATTTGCTCGAATCCTTGGTGTAGGCAACGATCCGCCCGTTGCCGCCGACCAGAGCCATTTCACCGGCGCCGCCGTAAAGCTTCTGGTTGGCGGCGAGGAGCATGTCCTGAATGAAATTGACCGAGAGGTCCGCGCCGACGATGCCCTGGAACGCGCCGTTGACCATGATCGGTTCAATGAACGAGGCGAGCATGACGATCTTGTCGCCTACCTTGTACGGTGCCGGGTCGATCACGCAGGGTTTCTTCGTCTCTTTCGAGCACAGGTAGTACTCGCTGGCGCGGACCCCGGTGGACAGGGTTTTCTGGTCGTCGACATCGGCCAGTTTGTCCACACCCAGACTGCCGTCGGTATTGCGGAACCACCACGGCAGGAAACGTCCGCTGGCCGGATCGATGCCGACCACGGCGCTGCCGATGTAGGCCGCGTCATTGTGGTCCAGTGCGTTTTTTTCCCAGCCGATGTAGGTGCCGAGAATCTTCGGGTTCTTTTCGACGTTTTCCTTGATCAGGCTGATCAGTTGTTCGCGGCTGACGCTCAGGCGCGGCTGGCCGTCGGCGCCGGTTGTGCCGAGCAGGGCGTTGACGCGCACCAGACCGCCGGCAATCAACAGCGGGGCTTCGAGTTCGCGCTGGATCTGGCTGACCTGGGTCTGCGCCAGCGAAGTCAGGCGCTGCTCGATGACTTGCTCGAACTGCGCCTGGGTGCGCTGTTGCACCATTTCTTGAGTGCGAGCCCCGGAGAACAGCGCGTACAGCACCAGCGCCGCGACCACGCTGAGAACGATGGCGCCGGCCAGAGCGGCGACGGAAAACTGGATCGACTTGAACTTCATGGGAGCTCCGCACGCAAGAGGACAATCTGCGAGGGATTTATCGGCGGGGTGGGCGCGGCCATGAGAGACGCTGGTCGGAATCGCCGCGCGATGTCGCTGATGGATCGGTGCACGGCGGATTCAATGCGCGTTGAGGAATTTCCAGCCAGTCTTGCAGCCTTAGGTGGATGTACGCGCAATGCGTGCGTTGTATCTGGCGCCAATACAATTAGCCGCCTAGGATACGCCTCAGGTTTTCAGGGAGCTTTTGAATGAACAAGACATTGGTTACAAGTGCACTGAGCGCGGCGCTGTTGCTCGCCGGTTGTCAGTCGGTCAACACCACCAGCGGCGGTGCCGTGGGCGTGGAGCGCAAGCAGTACATGTTCAGCATGCTGTCCTCGCAAGAGGTCGACCAGATGTACGCGCAGTCGTATCAGAAGACCGTCGGCGAGGCGTCGAGCAAGGGTGTGCTGGACAAGACCAGCCCGGAAGCCAAGCGCGTGCAGACCATCGCCAACCGCCTGATCGCCCAGGCGCCGACCTTCCGCCCCGACGCTGCGCAGTGGCAATGGGAAGTCAATCTGATCAAGAGCGATGAGCTCAACGCCAACTGTGGTCCCGGCGGCAAGATCATTTTCTACACCGGGCTGATCGACAGTTTGAAACTCACCGACGATGAAATCGCTGCGGTCATGGGCCATGAAATCGCCCACGCCCTGCGCGAGCACGGTCGTGAAGCGATGTCCAAGGCTTACGGAATGGAGATGGCGAAGCAGGGCGCCGGTGCCTTGTTCGGTCTGGGTCAGGACAGCCTGGCGCTGGCCGACACCGTGGCCAACTACGGCATGACCTTGCCCAACAGCCGCGCCAACGAAAACGAAGCCGACCTGATCGGCCTGGAACTGGCCGCCCGCGCCGGCTACAACCCGAACGCGGCAATCACCCTGTGGGACAAGATGAGCAAGGCTTCCGAAGGCGCGCCACCGGAATTCATGAGCACTCACCCGGCATCGAGCAGCCGGATCGCCGCGCTACAGGCAGCGATTCCGAAGGTGATGCCGTTGTACGAAAAAGCGCCAAAATCCTGAATAAGGCAGCTGTAAGCTTCAAGTGACAAGCTGCAAGTCAAAGCAGATTCGCTTGGCTTGCAGCTTTTTACTCTCAGCTTGCAGCTTGCAGCTTGCAGCTAGAAGCTAGAGGCTTGCAGCTGCCTCAAACCCATCCGCTGCTCTGCATCGCTTTATACACCGCAACAATCGCCAGAATCATGAACGCCGAAGCCGCGAGGCGGCGGATCAGGGTCAGCGGCAGTTTCTCTGCGGCAAAATTGCCCGCCAATACCACCGGCACGTTGGCAATCAGCATGCCCACGGTGGTGCCGATAATCACCAGCCACAGTTCCGGATATTGCGCGGCGAGCATCACCGTAGCGATCTGGGTCTTGTCGCCGATTTCCGCAAGGAAGAACGCGATCAGCGTGGTCAGGAACGGCCCGAACTTGCGCGCCGTGCTGGCCTCGTCGTCATCCATCTTGTCCGGGACCAGGGTCCACAGTGCCGTGGCGGCGAAGCTGGCGGCGAGGATCCAGTGCAGGACCGTGTCGGAGAAGAAACTGCCGACCCAGGCACCTACCGCACCGGCTGCTGCGTGGTTGGCCAAAGTCGCGGCGACAATCCCGGCAATGATCGGCCAGGGTTTGCGAAAGCGAGCGGCGAGAATCAGCGCGAGCAGTTGCGTCTTGTCGCCGATTTCGGCCAAGGCAACGATAGCGGTGGGAACGAGTAGCGAGTCCAGCATCAGGGATTTCCTAAGGGGCGGGTCGACACGGCTATGACACGTACAGCCTTCCCGCCCCGGGTAAGGTGTGCGTGTCATAGGTCTTGTCAAACCCTGCGATCCGTCTGGTGCGGACGCTTGGGTCGCATACGCCATGATCTGAGGATCAAGTATGTTGACGTATGCCGGACGAGCATGGCGCTCGTGGGAGACTACTCCCCTAGGACGGAGCGGATTCTGCCTAGGCAAATCCGATTGGGCAAGAACAAATTTTCAGCCGCGCTTGGCCCGGTAGATCCGGAAACCATTGCCTTCAGCCTTGATCGCGCAAATGCCAAGGTGCTCCTCGATCAACGGCTGATACTTGAGGAAGCTGTTGGCCACCAGGCGCAGTTCGCCACCGTTTTTCAGATGTTTGGCTGCTTTTCGCAGCAGGTTCTCCGTTGCGAAATAATCCGTATGCACGCCGACATGGAACGGCGGATTGCTCAGAATCGCGCTCAAACCCATTGGCGCGGCATCGATGCCATCACCGGTCAGCACTTCGGCTTCCAGGCCATTGGCGGCCAGGGTCAGACGGCTACTGGCGGCGGCGAACGCGTCGACATCCAGCAAGGTCACCTGATTGTGCGGATAGCGACGTTTCACCGCAGCCCCGAGCACGCCGGCGCCGCAACCGAAATCGAGCAGATGGCCGCTCGGCAGTTTGTCCAGATGCTCCAGCAGCAGAGCGCTGCCGCGATCCAGTCGACCGTGGCTGAACACGCCCGGCAGGCTGATGACTTTCAACGGCCCTTCGGCCAGCGGCAGTTCGTAGGTCTGCGCCAGGCTTTCCAGCGGTTTCGCTTCAGGCGCATTGGCCACGGTGACTTGCCAGAGCTGGCAGTGGCGGGCGCTGTCGAGTTTGCGCGGCTTGCCAAACGGATTGAGCTGCTTGGACGCGCCTTCGATGCCGCTGCGCTTTTCGCCGACCAGAAATACTTCACGCCCGGCCAGGCGCGACGCCACGGCGTTGAGGATGTAGTCGGTCAGGTCCTTGGACTTGGGCAAAAACACCACAGCGCTGTCGAATTCGCGCTCCGGGACATTTACGCCGAAGTGACTGCGGCTTTCGAACCGCGCGTCCAGCGCGGCCTGATCGCCAGCGTGCCAGCACCAGCCGAATGCATTGGGCAGGCGCCCGAGCAAATCATCGGCGGGCAGGCCGGCCAACAGCAGCGAACCCTGGAATAACTCGGCCTGACGAAGCAGTACTTCACTGCGCGGATCCATAACTGCTCCTTGAAAAAAAGTGCCGCAGTTTATCAACTGACGACCCGCAGCGCCTCACCGCTGAAGAACGCCTGGGCGTTTTCGCTCAGTTGCCCGACGATACGCTGGCGCGCCTCGCGGCTGCCCCAAGCGTTGTGCGGGGTGACGATCAGGCGCGGGATATCGGCGGCGAGCAGCGGATTGCCCTGGGTTGGTGGCTCGACACTCAACACGTCGGTCGCCGCGCCGCCGAGGTGACCACTGCGCAAAGCGTCAGCCAGCGCCTGCTCATCGATCAAGCCGCCACGAGCGGTATTGACCACAAATGCGCCGGGCTTCATCGAGGCCAGTTCGTGGGCGCCGATGAAATGCCGGGTGTGCTCGTTGAGCGGGCAGTGCAGGGTGAGTGCGTCGATCTGCGGCAGCAGTTCATTCAGCGGCAAACGATCCGGCCGCGCCGGGCGCCCGGGAATCTGCCCGAGCAATACGCGCATGCCGAACGCTTCGGCCAGTCGCGCCACGGCACCACCGAGTTCGCCATGGCCGAGCAGGCCGAGGGTTTTGCCTTGCAGTTCGACGATCGGGTAGTCGAGCAGGCAGAACTGTTTCGCCTGCTGCCAGCGGCCTTCGCCCACAGCTTGCTGATAGTCGGCCAGGCGCGTAGCGAGGTTGAGCAACAGCATGATCGTGTGCTGCGCCACCGACGGCGTGCCATATGCCTGGCAATTACACACCGTAATGCCGTGGGCGCGCGCGGCAGTGAGGTCGACGTTGTTGGTGCCGGTGGCGCTGATCAGGATCAGTTTCAGCTGCGGGTTGGCAGCCATGGCAGCCGCGTCGATGACCACCTTGTTGGTGATCGCCACACTGGCGCCTTGCAGGCGTTCGCTGACCTGCTGCGGCAACGTCTGGGCGAACAGTTGCAAGTCGCTGAAGCATTCACGCAACGGACCGAGGTCCAGATCGCCGAGATCCAGCGAAGGGTGATCAAGGAATACCGCGCGGCGCGTGTTCGTCATCAACTGTACCTTTTGTGCTGTGAGCGGAGGGCGTACTCTGCCGAGCCTACCAGATGAAACAATTGGTTACTCAGCCCTGAAGTAGTGCCATCTCGTGTGGGAGCGGGCTTGCTCGCGAAGGCGGTGTGTCAGTCAATGCAAAGGTTGAATGGGACACCGTATTCGCGAGCAAGCCCGCTCCCACAAAAGTTGCGTCTACAGCATGGCAACGATGTGATCGATCAATCCAAGAGGAGCCCCCATGTACTGGACCGAGTTCTTGACCGTCGCCCTGATCCATTTGCTGGCCGTCGCCAGCCCCGGCCCGGACTTTGCCGTGGTCGTGCGCGAGAGCGTGACCCATGGGCGCCGCGCCGGCACCTGGACCGCGCTGGGCGTGGGCTCGGCGATTTTCCTGCACGTCGGCTATTCGTTGCTCGGCATCGGTCTGATCGTCTCGCAGTCAATTGTGCTGTTCAACGCGCTGAAGTGGGCGGCGGCGGCTTACTTGCTATACATCGGCTTCAAGGCCTTGCGCGCGCAACCGGCGAAAACCGTCGCCGATGATCTGCACAAGGAAGCAGGCGTACGCACCGCGCGGGGGGCATTCACCTCGGGCTTCGTCACCAACGGCCTGAACCCGAAAGCCACGCTGTTTTTCCTCTCCCTGTTCACCGTGGTGATCAACCCGCACACGCCGCTGTCTGTGCAGGCCGGTTACGGGGTGTACCTGGCGGTGGCGACGGCGATCTGGTTCTGCCTGGTGGCGATGCTGTTCAGCCAACACCGCGTGCGCGCCGGCTTCGCCCGCATGGGCCACTGGTTCGACCGCACCATGGGCGCGGTGCTGATTACACTCGGGGTGAAAATCGCGTTCACCGAAATGCACTGACCGGGCCGCATTGTTCTCTTGTAGGAGCTGACGAGTGCAACGAGGCTGCGATCTTTTGATTTTGTTTCAGGATCAAGATCAAAAGATCGCAGCCTTCGGCAGCTCCTACAGGGGCCATATCCAATTTCCTGATACCTGGGGTGCTGGCGCAAAGCTAGCATTTGTACGGCTCTGCAAATCATTCCTTTGGCTGATTTGACTGTCATGCAGGCGCACTAGAGTACGAATCTCTCCGCCAACACCGTGCAGTCAGAAAAGGGATTCTTATGTTGCAGACTCGGGTCATTCCGCCGGCCGATGGGGCCTACCAGTATCCATTGCTGATCAAACGGCTGCTGATGTCCGGCGCCCGTTACGAGAAAACCCGCGAAATCATCTACCGCGACCAGTTGCGCTATAGCTATCCGACCCTGATCGAGCGGGTTGCGCGGCTGGCCAATGTGCTGACGGCTGCCGGGGTGAAGGCCGGTGACACCGTGGCGGTGATGGACTGGGACAGCCACCGTTATCTGGAATGCATGTTCGCCATTCCGATGATCGGCGCGGTGATTCACACCATCAACGTGCGCCTGTCGCCCGAGCAGATCCTCTACACCATGAACCACGCCGAGGACCGCTTCGTGCTGGTCAACAGCGAGTTCGTCGGGCTGTATCAGGCGATTGCGCCGCAACTGACCACGGTGGAGAAAACCCTGCTGCTGACCGATCTCCCGGAGAAAACCGCAGAGCTGCCCAACCTCGTCGGCGAATACGAGCAACTGTTGGCCGCTGCGAGTGCGCAGTACGATTTCCAGGACTTCGACGAAAACTCGGTCGCCACCACGTTCTACACCACCGGCACCACGGGCAATCCGAAAGGCGTGTATTTCACCCACCGGCAACTGGTGCTGCACACCATCGGCGTGGCGACGATCATGGGTTCGATCGACAGCGTACGGCTGCTCGGCACCAACGATGTGTACATGCCGATCACGCCGATGTTCCACGTTCACGCCTGGGGTTTGCCGTACGTGGCGACCATGCTCGGGCTTAAACAGGTCTATCCGGGGCGTTACGATCCGGAGTATCTGGTGGAGTTGTGGCGCAAGGAGAAGGTCACCTTTTCTCACTGCGTGCCGACCATCCTGCAGATGCTGCTCAATGCCAAAGCCGCGCAAGGTGCGGATTTTGGCGGCTGGAAAATCGTCATCGGCGGCAGCGCGCTCAATCGCAGCCTTTATGAAAACGCCAAGGCCCGTGGCATTCAGCTGACGGCCGCGTACGGCATGTCGGAAACCGGCCCGCTGGTGTCCTGCGCGCACCTCAATGACGAGCTGATGGCTGGCAGCGAAGACGAGCGCACCACTTACCGGATCAAGGCCGGCGTGCCGGGGCCACTGGTCGAAGCGGCGATTGTCGACGGCGAGGGCAATTTCCTTCCGGCCGACGGCGAAACCCAGGGCGAACTGGTGCTGCGCGCGCCGTGGCTGACCGAAGGTTATTTCAACGAACCGCAAAAGGGTGCCGAGCTCTGGGCCGGTGGCTGGTTGCACACCGGTGACGTCGCCACGCTCGACAGCATGGGCGTGATCGATATTCGTGACCGCATCAAGGATGTGATCAAGACTGGCGGCGAGTGGATCTCCTCCCTCGACCTCGAAGACCTCATCAGCCGGCATGCGGCGGTACGCGAAGTAGCAGTGGTGGGCATCGCCGATCCGCAGTGGGGCGAGCGCCCGTTTGCCTTGCTGGTGGTCCGCGAAGGGCAGGTGATCGGTGCACGGGAACTGAAGGAACACCTCAAGCCATTCGTCGAGCTGGGACACCTGAGCAAGTGGGCGATCCCCAGTCAGATCGCCCTTGTTACCGAAATTCCCAAGACCAGTGTCGGCAAGCTCGACAAGAAGCGCATCCGCCTCGACATCACCGAATGGCAGGCCAACAACAGCACCTTCCTTTCGACACTTTGAGTGTCTGCTGGCGCGCCGAAAGCGGCGCGCCAGACCCACCAAGCAAGCGCTTGGCTTGTGAAATCGAAAAAATCAGCCATCCTTGCCGTGCCGACTTGTGTCGGACTGGCGAAAGGACTGTTCCAGAGTGGTTGGCGGCTGCAAATCACACTTTAGAGGGATCAAGCACTACCACCCGCTGGCTATAGTCCGCTCAAGGACTTTTTAGAAACGGAGCACACGCACTGATCGGGGCGAGCAACTCTGGAGCGATTTCGGGCAACCCTGGCGCCCGGTCCTCCACAGCGTTTTTAAAAGTACTCACTGCCATAACAATAATGCACATGGAGTAGCGTCGATGACCTCAGTAAACCAGTTCTGGCGCCGGGCGAAACTGCCTCTGGCGGTCAGTCTTGCCTCCTCGCTCGCCGGGCCTGCATTCGGCGTCAGTTTCAACGTCGGTGAAATCGAAGGCCAGTTCGACTCGTCCCTGTCGATCGGCGCCAGTTGGTCTACTCAGAGCCCGAACAAGAACCTTATCGGCGTCAACAACGGCGGCCGTGGCCTGTCGCAGACTTCCGATGACGGGCACGCCAACTTCAAGAGCGGCGAAACCTTCTCGAAGATCTTCAAGGGTATTCATGACCTTGAATTGAAATACGGCGACACCGGCGTGTTCGTCCGTGGCAAGTACTGGTACGACTTTGAACTGAAGGACGAGAGCCGCCAGTTCAAGGACATCAGCGACAGCAACCGCAAAGAGGGCGCCAAGTCCTCCGGCGGGCAGATCCTCGACGCTTTCGTCTACCACAACTACGCGATTGCCGATCAGCCGGGTTCCGTGCGTTTGGGCAAGCAGGTAGTGAGCTGGGGTGAAAGCACCTTCATCGGCGGCGGTATCAACTCGATCAACCCGATCGACGTCTCCGCGTTCCGTCGTCCGGGCGCCGAAATCAAGGAAGGCCTGATTCCGGTCAACATGTTCTACGTGTCGCAGAGCCTCACCGATAACCTTTCGGCAGAAGCGTTCTACCAACTGGAATGGGACCAGACCGTTGTCGATAACTGCGGCACCTTCTTCTCTCAGCCGGACATCGTTGCCGATGGTTGCGACAACAATCTGCGCGTGCTGAACAAGCGTTCGCAGATTCCGGCGATCGCTTTGGGGCCGTTGGCCGCCAACGGTGTGAACGTCGACGAAGAAGGCGTGCTGGTACGCCGTGGCCCGGATCGCGATGCCCGTGACAGCGGTCAGTGGGGCGCGTCCCTCAAATACATGTTCGAGCCACTCGACACCGAGTTCGGCGCCTACTTCATGAACTACCACAGCCGTGCGCCGATCTTCAGCGCCACCGGTGCACCGCAATCGGTGTACAACACCGCCGCCGGTCTGCCGGGGCCGTTTGCCGCGCTCGCACCATTGCTGGTCGCGGGTAACTCGAACTACTTCATCGAATACCCGGAAGACATTCGTCTCTACGGTCTGAGCTTCTCCACCACCCTGCCAACCGGTACGGCGTGGAGCGGTGAGATCAGCTACCGTCCGAACGCGCCGGTACAACTGAACTCCACCGACATCCTGTTTGCCGGCGTACGCCCATTGGGCGGCGCGCTGACCAACGCTTCGCTGCTCACTGGCGTGCCAGGCCAGGATCTGCATGGTTACGAGCGCAAGGAAATCACCCAACTGCAAACGACCTTCACGCACTTCTTCGATCAGGTCATGGGCGCCAGCCGTCTGACCCTCGTCGGCGAAGTCGGTGCTACCTACGTCGGTGGCCTGGAAAGCCGTTCCGACAAACGTTATGGCCGCGATCCGGTCTACGGTCCGGGTGAGTTGCCAGCCACCGGTGGGATCAATACCTGCGCCAACATCCTCAACAACAGCACCATCAACGGCGCCGGCCCGGGTTCGCCACAGAACAACCGCAGCCGCAATTGCGACAACGACGGTTTCACCACCTCGATGTCCTGGGGCTACCGTGGTCGGGCAATCTGGGAATACAACGATGTGTTCGCCGGTGTGAACCTGAAACCGAACGTAGCCTGGTCCCACGACGTCAGCGGTTACTCTCCAGGCCCTGGCGGTAACTTCGAGGAAGGTCGTAAAGCGGTCAGCCTGGGCGTCGATGCCGAATACCAGAACACCTACACCGCGAGCCTGGCTTACACCAATTTCTTCGACGGCAAGTACACCACCGTGGATGACCGCGACTTCGTGGCACTCAGCTTCGGCGTGAACTTCTAAGCACTGCATTTCAGGACGAACGAATTTATGAAAATAACAAAGAGTCTGTTCCACGCCGGTGTTCTGGGCCTGTCGCTGCTGGCGACCAGTGTCATGGCGGCGGTGCCTGCTGCCGAAGCGGATAAACTGGGCAAGAGCCTGACGCCGATGGGCGCGGAAATGGCCGGTAATGCCGACGGTTCGATCCCGGCCTGGAAACCACTGCCGAAAAACGCCGGTAGTGTCGACAGCAAGGGCTTCCTGTCCAACCCTTACGCCAGTGAGCAGCCGCTGTTCACCATCACCGCCAAGGATGTAGACAAGTACAAGGACAAGCTTGCCCCGGGCCAGTACGCGATGTTCAAGCGCTACCCGGAAACCTTCAAGATGCCGGTCTACCCGTCCCATCGCGGCGCCACCGTGCCGGATGACGTGTTCGCCGCCATCAAGAAGAACGCCACCAGCACCAACCTGGTGTCCGGCGGCAACGGTCTGGAAAACTTCGATACCGCCGTGCCGTTCCCGATCCCGAAAACCGGTGTGGAAGTGATCTGGAACCACATCACCCGCTATCGCGGCGGCAGCGTGACCCGTCTGGTGACCCAGGCCACGCCGCAACCGAACGGCTCGTACAGCCTGGTGTACTTCCAGGATCAGTTCGTGTTCCGCGACAAGATGAAGGACTACGATCCGGCGAACCCGGGCAACATCCTGTTCTACTTCAAGCAGAAAGTGACCGCGCCGGCGCGTCTGGCCGGTGGCGTACTGCTGGTGCACGAGACGCTCGATCAGGTCAAGGAGCCGCGTTCGGCGTGGGTCTACAACGCCGGTCAGCGTCGTGTGCGTCGTGCACCGCAAGTGTCGTATGACGGCCCGGGTACTGCCGCCGACGGCCTGCGTACTTCCGACAACCTCGACATGTACAACGGTGCGCCGGATCGTTACGACTGGAAGCTTGAAGGCAAGAAAGAGATGTACATCGCCTCCGACAGCTACAAGCTCGACGATCCGAAACTGAAGTACTCGGACATCATCAAGGCCGGTCACATCAACCAGGACCTGGCGCGCTACGAGCTGCGCCGCGTCTGGCACGTGGTCGCGACCCTGAAGGAAGGCCAGCGGCACATCTACGCCAAACGTGACTTCTATATCGACGAGGACACTTGGCAGGCAGCGGTCATCGACCACTACGACGGTCGTGGCCAACTGTGGCGCGTAGCCGAGGCGCACGCCGAGAACTACTACGACAAACAAGTGCCGTGGTACGCCCTCGAAACGCTTTATGACCTGCAGTCTGGCCGCTATCTGGCACTGGGCATGAAGAACGAAGAGAAGCAGGCGTATGACTTCGGCTTCACCGCCACCACCAGCGATTTCACCCCGGCCGCTCTGCGTCAGGACGGTGTTCGCTAACCCTGCGTAACCCGAGGCCGCATCCTCGTGAAAACGCCCCGACCGGTTCGGGGCGTTTTTTTGCGTGCGGTTTACGCCGCACCGCTCATGTAGGAGCTGCCGAAGGCTGCGATCTTTTGACTTTGACTTTGACTTTGACTTTGCCTTTGCAACAGCAAAAGCGAGATCAAAAGATCGCAGCCTTCGGCAGCTCCTACAGGGGGGCGCGCGCCGGTGGATGTATGCTTTTTGTAGCCATTTGTAGCAGCGACCTTCATTACCTCCTCGTTTAAGGCTAGGCTGCGGACATCTGCAACGCCGCCAATCGCCTTCGAACAAGAGCCGGCCATGACTGATCTGTCCCCACTTCCGGGTCCCGCAAGCATCACCGTCGCAGCACTGGACGGGCGTTTTTTTCGCCCGCCGCTGCCTGATGGCTATGTCTTGCGGCCGCGCCTATGCCAGCGTCTGCAGGCCGGGCTCGGAGGTCGGTTGCTGCTGGTCAGCGCCCCGGCCGGATTCGGCAAGAGCTCGCTGGCGGTGGAGTTCTGTCAGAGCCTGCCGGCGCACTGGCAAAGCCTCTGGCTGGGCTTGAGTCCGCGTGACAGCGATCCCGGACGTTTTCTTGAGCGCTTGCTTGAAGGGCTACAGGACTATTTTCCGGCGTTGGGCGCTGGCGCCCTCGGCCTGTTGAAAATGCGTCAGCGCCATCAACCATTCGCGTTCGAAGAGTGGCTCGACGGACTGCTCGATGAGCTGGCGCTGCATCTCGATCCTGCCGCGCCGTTGCTGCTGGTCCTCGACGACTACCACCTTGCCCAAGGGCCGGTGCTGGATCGTTGCCTGCAATTTTTCCTCAATCATCTGCCCGATGGCTTGCTGGTGATGGTCACCAGCCGCCAGCGCCCGGAGTGGCATCTGGCGCGTCTGCGTCTGTCGCGGCAGTTGCTCGAGCTGCACGAACAGGACTTGCGCCTGAACCACGACGAAGCCCTGACTCTGCTCGATCGCCACAGCAGCTCACTGCGCGGCGAGGCGCTGGAGAGCCTGATCCAGCGCAGTGAAGGCTGGGTCGCCGGCCTGCGCTTCTGGCTGCTGGCGGTGGCCGAGGCGGGCAACGATGCCGCGCTGCCGCAGGCGCTGAACGGCGGGGAAGGGCTGATCCGCGATTATCTGCTCGAAGAAGTCATCGATTGCCTGCCGTCCGAAGTGCAATCGTTTCTCTACGAAACCGCTCCGCAGGAACGCTTTTGCAGCGAACTGTGCGACGCCGTCCGCGAAGCCCACGACAGCGCCGAGATCCTGCGCTTTCTGCTCGCCCACCAAGTGTTTCTGGTGCCGCTGGACGAGCACGGCCACTGGTATCGCTATCACCATTTGTTTTCTGACTTGTTGCGCAGCCGGCCCATCGCCCAGGCGATGGTGCCCAACGCCACCCTGCATTTGCGCGCCTGCCGCTGGTTCAACGCGCAAGGCCTGCTCGACGAAGCAGTGGAACAGGCCTTGCGTGCCGGGCATCTCGATGTTGCGGCAAATCTGGTACAGAACCTCTCCGAAGAACAACTCCTCGCCGAGCAGAACGTCGGCATGTTGCTGCGCTGGAAGATGGACTTGCCCGACAGCCTGCTGATCAGCACGCCACGACTGATCGTGCTCTACAGCTGGGCCTTGGGGCTGGCCTGTCAGCTCGATGCCGCTGAAGAGCTGGCCAGCCATTTGAGCCGTTTCCTGCCGGCGCCCTCGGCCACGGCGCAGAAATCCATGCTGGCGCAATGGCTGGCGCTGAGCGGGATCATCGCTCGCGGACGCGGCCATCGCGAACTGACCCTGCGTTATTGCAGTGAAGCGCTGGAGAGCCTGCCGGCCAAGCGTTACGGCCAGCGGCTGATGTGCCTGTCGACCTTGTCCAATCTGGCGATCGCCGACGGCGATCTGTGGCGCGCCCGTGGCCTGAACCGTGAGTCGCTCGAGCTGGCGCAACGCGTCGGCAATCCATTATTCGAAGCACTGGCGCATTACGACAGGGCGCGGGTTCTGCAGTCGCGTGGCGAGATCCTGCGCGCGCTGGATGAAGTGCATCAGGGCCTGGAACGCTTGCGCGGTCTGTCGCCGCAACGCCTGTACGCCGTGCGCGCGCGGCTGACGCTTTACGAAGGTTTCCTGCTGGCGATGCGTTTGCAGCCGCAGGCCGCACGCGTGCGTCTGCTGGCCGGCATTGGCGAGGCACGGGCCTGTCGCGACATCAGCGTGCTGATCGGTCACTGCGTGATCGCTCGCCTGGACGGCGCCTGTGGCGAGTTCGCCAAGGCCTTCGCCGAACTCGCCGAAGCTGAACGCCTGATGCACATCTGGGACGTACCGCCGATCTACTATCTGGCGATGATCACCTTGGTCAAATGCGAACTGTGGTTGGCCCAGGGCCGCATCGATCTCGCCGAGGCCTGGCTCGCACGATTGGGCCAGACCTACACCGGCGAACACGCTGCCGCACCGCCAGAGTTTCATCCACAGCTGCCACTGCACGTGGAGCTGCAACAGGCGCTGCTCGATGTGATTCAGGGGCAGCCGATGCTCGCCGAAGGGCGGTTGAACGTGTTGCATGAGAATGGTCAGCGGACTGGGCGGCAGTTGCTCAGCGTAATGGCGTTGACGCAGAAGGTGGCGCTGTTGCTGTCGAGTGGACGCGAGCCCGAGGCGCGCAAGGTGTTGAGTCAGGCCCTGGAAGCAGCGGCCGGCGGCGTCTTCCAGCCCTTCGATGCGCTGGTGAAAAGTCATGCCGACTGGATGCGCGGGCAATTGCAGGCGCTTTCCTGCAACGCCGTCAGCCAGCAATTGCTCACACAGTTCCCAACAGCCGCGCCGCGACCGAGCGTAGAAAACTCAACTACCGAACAACTCAGCAGCCGTGAACTGGCGGTGCTGCGTCTAATCGCTCAAGGCTGTTCCAATCAGGAAATCAGCGAGCAGTTGTTCATTTCCCTGCACACCGTGAAAACCCACGCCAGCCATATCAACAGCAAGCTCGGGGTTGAGCGGCGTACGCAGGCGGTGGCGCGGGCGAAGGCGTTGGGGTTATTGCTCTAGCGACGGTAAAATTCGCCATCGGCCGTTGCCAACGGCGTTGACCCTGTCCAGGATTTTCCATGACCACGCCCAGCCCTGCGCTCATCCGCGAAACCTTCCCCGTCGGCCCGCTCCAGTGCAACTGCACCATCATCGGCGACCCGCTCACAAAAAAAGCCATCGTCGTCGACCCGGGCGGCAACCCTGACCTGATCATGGCGCGCCTCGATGCCCATGGCCTGAAAGTCGTCAGCATCATCCATACCCACGCGCATCTCGATCACTTTCTCGCTTCCGGGCAGATGAAGGAGAAAACCGGTGCGACCCTGCATCTGCACAAGGAAGACCAGTTCCTTTGGGACAATCTGGAGATGCAATGCCAGATGTTCGGCGTGCCTTACACCCCGGTGCCATCGCCGGATCGCTGGTTGAGTGACGATGAAGAACTGGCTTGCGGCTGTGGCGTGGCATTACACACGCCAGGACATACACCCGGTTCCATGAGCTTTTGGTTTTCCGAGGCTAAGCTGTTGATAGCCGGCGACACGCTGTTTCGTCGCGGGGTAGGGCGCACGGATTTGTGGGGTGGCGATCAGGCGACCATCGTGCGTTCGATCAAGCAGCGGCTGTATACGCTGGACGAGGACGCAACGGTTGTCACCGGGCACGGCCCGGATACTCGTCTGGGTGATGAGATGCGCGAGAACCCGTTTGTGCGTGCCTGAAATTTTTGTCACGGGTGTGCGGCGGAATTTTTGCGCATTGTCATGATCCAACGCCCGCGCAGGTCCATTGGTTGATCAGTGGCCGCTGCACCACAGAATGCAAAAAACCAGGAGCTCTCCATGTTCACCACGCGTCGTTTGATTATTGTCGCTACTGCCGTGGCCGTGCTGTCCGGCTGCGCCTCGCCTAATCCGTATGACAATCAGGGTCAGGCCGACGGTGGCTCGCAAGGCATGAGCAAAACCGCCAAATACGGTGGCCTCGGTGCGCTGGCCGGCGCTCTCGCCGGTGCTGCCATCGGCCACGACAACCGTGGCAAGGGCGCCTTGATCGGCGCTGCTGTCGTCGGTGCCTCCGCTGCCGGCTACGGCTACTACGCCGACCAGCAGGAAAAGAAACTGCGCGCAAGCATGGCCAACACTGGCGTTGAAGTGCAGCGTCAGGGCGATCAGATCAAGCTGATCATGCCGGGCAACATCACCTTCGCCACCGATTCGGCGAACATTGCCCCGAGCTTCTACCAGCCGTTGAACAACCTGGCCAACTCGCTGAAAGAGTTCAACCAGAACCAGATCGAAATCGTCGGCTACACCGACAGCACCGGCAGCCGCCAGCACAACATGGACCTGTCCCAGCGTCGTGCGCAGAGCGTAGCGACCTACCTGACCTCGCAAGGCGTCAGCGGTGCCAACCTGTCGGCCCGTGGCGCCGGCCCGGATAACCCGATCGCCAGCAACGGCGACGTCAATGGCCGCGCGCAGAACCGCCGCGTCGAGGTCAACCTGAAGGCTATTCCGGGTCAGGAGTATGGCGGTCAGCAGCAACAGCCGGGTACGGTGCAGCAGTATCCGTAAGCGATTGCCTGATTGAAGAAATGCCCGGTCTTATGATCGGGCATTTTTTTGTGTCGCCTGTAGCGGCCCTTTCGCGAGCAGGCTCGCTCCCACATTTGAAATGCATTCCCCCTGTGGGAGCGAGCCTGCTCGCGAAGAGGCCGGCGAGGGCAGCGAAGATTGCAGATACAAAAAAGCCCCCGGACAACAGCATTGTCCGGGGGCTTTTTGTTGGGCGCGAAACCCGATTACTTCTTCAGACCATAATGCTCATCGAGCATGCCCGGCGAGTTTGGATTCTTCGGTGCATAGTCACGCGGTGGTTCCTGATCGCGCGGTGGTGTCAGGCGTTCGCGGGGTGTCTGCGCTGCGTCGGCGTGCAGGGCGGCGATCAGGCGCTGGCGGGTCTGCTCGTCCAGGGCCAGACGATTGGCGCCCTCGGCGAGGTGGTCCTGCACTTCCTGATAGCTCTGGGTCAGCTTCTTGACCAGCATCGCGGTGCTGTTGAAGTGGGTGACCACTTCGTTCTGATAACTGTCGAAACGCTCCTGGATATCATCCAGTTGACGCTGCGTGCGGCTCGGTGCGGCGTTCGGCGCAACGCGCGCGATCAGGAATCCAATGGCGACACCCACAACCAGGGCAAGAGTCGGTAACAACCAAACTAAGAGCGAGTGTTCCACGAGTCCTTCCTCTATAAACGGCTTTGCTTTACGTTAACGGCTCGAACCTGCGCTGTATACCGCGATTCACTCGCAATAGATTGGCACAGACAATTTGCTAGACGAGTCGACCCGATTCGAGGTCACGGAGTTCCTCCCTTGCTGATGCGTGAAACCCCTGTAGTGATTGACGGCCCGGTGGGTCAATTGGAAAGCCTTTACCTGGATAGCGAGCAGCCGCGCGGCATCGCGCTGATCTGCCATCCGAACCCGGTGCAGGGCGGCACCATGCTCAACAAGGTCGTCTCGACCCTGCAGCGCACCGCGCGCGACGCAGGCCTGATCACCTTGCGTTTCAACTATCGCGGCGTCGGCGCCAGCCAGGGCACGCACGACATGGGCACCGGTGAAGTCGACGACGCCCAGGCCGCCGCCACATGGCTGCGCGAAAAACACCCGAATCTGCCGCTGACCCTGTTCGGTTTCTCCTTCGGCGGATTTGTTGCAGCAAGTCTCGGCGGCCGTCTCGAGGCCCAGGGCGTGCAGCTTGAGCACCTGTTCATGGTTGCACCGGCGGTGATGCGTCTGGGTGAGCAGGATCAGCTGCCGCAACACGGCGGGTTGACCGTGATCCAGCCGGAAACCGATGAAGTCATTGATCCGCAACTGGTCTACCAGTGGTCGGAACAACTCCAGCGCCCCCATGAGCTGCTGAAAGTGGCAGAATGCGGACACTTTTTTCACGGCAAGCTGACCGATCTCAAGGATCTGCTGCTGCCGCGTCTCTCGAATTGATTGCAGTCTGACAAGCGATTACCCATGACCAACCGTACCCGCATTCTCACCGGCATCACTACCACCGGCACGCCGCACCTGGGCAACTACGCTGGCGCCATTCGCCCGGCAATCCTCGCCAGCCGCGACAGCCAGGCCGATTCGTTCTATTTCCTGGCCGACTACCACGCCCTGATCAAATGCGATGACCCGCTGCGCATCCAGCGCTCGCGTCTGGAAATCGCCGCGACCTGGCTGGCCGGTGGTCTGGACGTTGATCGCGTGACCTTCTACCGCCAGTCCGACATTCCGGAAATCCCCGAGTTGACCTGGCTGCTGACCTGCGTCGCCGCCAAGGGCCTGCTCAACCGTGCGCACGCTTACAAAGCGTCGGTGGACAAGAACGTTGAGACCGGCGAAGACCCGGACGCCGGCATCACCATGGGCCTCTACAGCTACCCGGTGCTGATGGCGGCGGACATTCTGATGTTCAACGCGCACAAGGTACCGGTCGGTCGCGATCAGATTCAGCACGTGGAAATGGCGCGTGATATCGGCCAGCGCTTCAACCATCTGTTCGGCCAGGGCAAAGAATTCTTCACCATGCCCGAGGCGCTGATCGAAGAAAGCGTGGCAACGCTGCCGGGCCTCGACGGGCGCAAGATGTCGAAGAGCTACGACAACACCATTCCGCTGTTCTCCAGCGCCAAAGAGATGAAGGACGCGATCTCGCGGATCGTCACCGACTCCAAGGCCCCGGGCGAAGCGAAAGATCCGGACAACTCGCACCTGTTCACCCTGTTCCAGGCCTTCGCCACCCCGGCGCAGGCTGACGAATTCCGCAGCGAGCTGCTCGGTGGTCTGGGCTGGGGCGAGGCGAAGAATCGCCTGTTCCAGTTGCTCGACAACGAGCTGGGCGAGGCGCGCGAGAAATATCACCAGTTGATCGAGCGTCCGGCGGACCTGGAAGACATTCTGCAGATCGGCGCGAAGAAGGCCCGCGCCGTGGCCACGCCGTTCCTCAACGAACTGCGCGAAGCCGTTGGCCTGCGTTCTTTCGTCAATCAGGTTCAAGTCGCCGCGACCACCAAGAAGAAAGCCGCGAAAGCCGCGCGTTTTGTCAGCTTCCGCGAAGACGACGGCAGTTTCCGTTTCCGTCTGCTGGCGGCTGATGGCGAGCAACTGTTGCTGTCGCGCAACTTCGCCGACGGCAAAACCGCCGGTCAGGTGAGCAAACAGTTGCAGTCCGGCGAGCCGCTGGACGTACGCAATGAAGACCTGAGCTTCAGCGTCTGGCTGGCGGGTGAGTGCGTAGGCGACAGCCCGGCCTTCGCCGACGCTGCCGCGCGAGACGCCGCCATCGAGGCGTTGCGCGTCGCGCTGACTCCAGCTCAAGACTGATCGGCGGCACGACCCGACCAAGGGCCGATTGCCATTCCCACAGGCCGTCGCTACAGTGACGGCCCGTTTTTGTTGCCTTGCTAACGAATTATGACGCCCCTAGAACGATATCAAGCTGATCTGAAACGCCCGGACTTCTTCCATGACGCCGCGCAGGAAACTGCTGTGCGTCACTTGCAGCGTCTGTACGACGACTTGATCGCCGCTGACCAGAACAAGCCGGGTTTCCTCGGCAAGCTGTTTGGCAAAAAAGATCAGGCACCGGTCAAGGGCCTGTATTTCTGGGGCGGCGTTGGTCGCGGCAAGACTTACCTGGTCGACACCTTCTTCGAAGCGCTGCCGTTCAAGGAAAAGACCCGCACGCATTTCCACCGTTTCATGAAGCGTGTGCACGAGGAAATGAAAACCCTCGGCGGCGAGAAGAACCCGCTGACCATCATTGCCAAGCGCTTCGCAGCCGAGTCGCGAGTGATTTGCTTCGATGAGTTCTTCGTCTCCGACATCACCGACGCGATGATCCTCGGCACGCTGATGGAAGAGCTGTTCAAGAACGGCGTGACCCTGGTCGCGACGTCGAACATCGTTCCGGACGGCCTGTACAAGGATGGCCTGCAACGTGCGCGTTTCCTGCCGGCCATCGCCCTGATCAAGCAGAACACCGAGATCGTCAACGTCGACAGCGGCGTCGATTATCGTCTGCGTCACCTCGAACAGGCCGAGCTGTTCCACTATCCGCTCGACGAAGCGGCCCACGAAAGCCTGCGCAAGAGCTTCAAGGCGCTGACCCCGGAGTGCACGGCGGCGGTGGAAAACGATGTGCTGATCATCGAGAACCGCGAAATCCGTGCCCTGCGTACTTGCGACGATGTGGCCTGGTTCGACTTCCGCGAACTGTGCGACGGCCCGCGCAGCCAGAACGACTACATCGAACTGGGCAAGATTTTCCACGCCGTGCTGCTCAGCGGCGTCGAGCAGATGAGCGTCACCACCGACGACATCGCCCGGCGCTTCATCAACATGGTCGACGAATTCTACGACCGCAACGTCAAACTGATCATTTCTGCCGAAGTCGAGCTGAAGGATCTGTACACCGGCGGACGCCTGACCTTCGAGTTCCAGCGCACGCTGAGCCGATTGCTGGAAATGCAATCCCACGAGTTTCTATCGCGGGCGCACAAGCCTTAAGCGGATTTCGGCAAATAAAAAGGGCCTGCAATTGCAGGCCCTTTTTTTATGCGCTGAAGATCTCTCGGATTCACCACATTCCTCCTGTGGGAGCGGGCTTGCTCGCGAAAGCGGTGCGTCATTCAGCATAACGGCGACTGATGCACCGCATTCGCG